>DATDGP010000218.1:0-19032 GCA_036522035.1 Terriglobales bacterium | reverse complement strand
CGACAAACCCACCAAGCCAAGGCGGCCTAAGAAACGCACCAGCGACAGCCGGTTCGCCGCCACCGGGTCTTTATCCAAGCGCACAAAGAGGCGTTCGATCGAGTTCGCGTTGCTCCAGCGCAACAGCCCGATCACAGTCTTAATCCAGGGCGAGTCGTGCTTCTTCTCCAAGAAGAGTTCGGCAATGCGGTCCACCGCTGCCGGTTGAAGCAGAGATGGCAGTGCCGCGCGGCAGCAACGAGTATGCCCCGCGGGATCGAGGGCCATGCCGGCTTCGAGAGCCGCACCTACCTTCTTGACTAACGCGAAATCTTCGTACGTAGCCGAGATCCGAGACAGTGCCACAAGGGCGTTGACCACTTGCACATGAATGAACTGATTCAGGTGAGCAGAAACCAAAGCGCAAGACAAGCGATCTTCGGCCATCGCCCAAAACTCGCCCTGAATTCCGGCAAGACCGCGCAGAAGATCTGGGATTCTTCCCACCTCCTCAACCCGGATGAGGGTGTGGTCGTCGAAGATGGAAAAGTACTGGACCCCCAAGGCAATCGCCTCGTCAGCGCTCCCGGTACGTACGAATTCCTTGATGAGATCAAGCGCCCGCCGGAACTGAGACGCGGTGAAATGATCCACGCCCAAAAGCTCGCGCAGTCTTTTCTGCGGCGAGAGCGTCAGCCAGTGAACTTCATCCTGGAGGCGCTCCAGGGTGTGCCGGGGCAGAGCGTAATCTTTGGCGAACTCGGCCAGTCTTTGCGCCAGACGCGAAGCAGCGTGCGTCGCCTGTAGGCTGCGCATGAGAACGCGAAAAATCTGTTCTTCCACGATTAGTGCTTCGGCGCTGTTCGGCGTCGCAGAAAGACGGCGCAGCGCCCAGCGCAACGCTGTATCCTCGAAGACCTCTGCGGTCACGTCTTCCTTCTTCAGTGCCCCTGGGTCCTCTCCAGCCTGACTGCCGGACAGATTGCCGAGAACGCAGTCCGGCTGCAGGCCCTTCAGCACCTTGGCCAGTTCCGTATAGGCTTTTTGCGGGTCTTCGTCCGGGTTCTTGAGGAGCGTGTCAAACTTCTGTTCGGTGAGGCGTTGGACCTCGCTGAGATATCCACCAGCATGCCCATTAGTAGCCGCACCCCGATCTGACACGCCAGCGAACAAGGCGCTCCCGCCGCCGTTTCCAGGCCCGCCCGATCCGGTACCGCCTCCTGAACCGGCGCCACCGTTTCCGTTTCCTGACCAGCCTCCTCCTCCACCGTCAAAACCTCCGCTACCAAAGCCCCCGCCTCCGCTTGGCCCCCCACCTTCGCCACTATTGGTTGTTTCCATGTGCCCGAGTATCGCCTCGATACCTTGCACTGAGGTGGATTTCATGGCGCCGAGCGCCTTGGAGATCAGATACTCCTCCGATCCCATTTCAAGAACCGTGTCCCCGTCGTCATTGCGGACTTCGTTCTTGTTAGCAGGAAAGATTCTTACAAACTCGAGTTGCTTTCGATCGAGAAAAGGCAGCAGTCCTCCGCACTCTTCGATTATCTTGGGCTGAGCGGCAAGGGCCGAGATCGCCTTGGTAAAAGCCGCGAGCGTGATGCCGGCGTCAAACGTTACCGCGCCGATGCCCCTCTTCAGAAACTCGTTTTCCAGGGGCTTGAGGCTTTCTTCCGCCGTGAGAATGTTGTTCAACAGGACGCGCTGCTCGACGAAACCCAGCGTCAGATAGCGAACCTGCTTCACCAGCGGGTTGAGCAGGTCGTAGGTACGGTGCAGCAAACCGGCAGCGCTCCTGTGCTCGACGGAGAACATGTTCACCATCTTCAGGAGCGTCTGCAGCGATCGCGCGAACCGTAGGCCTTGCGTCTTTAATTGCTTCTTGTCCAACATACCAGTCACTTCTTGATCTTGTGTTGTCTTGCTTGGGGCACCCGTGAGATAACCTTTACGCAGGTTATAGCACCGAAGGACATGGCCTCATAGGGTACGAAGGTAATGTACCACTGGGCAGGTGGTTTTTACCGCTCATCTTATTGAAAACACTAAGGTTATTTGGCTTCCGGGAGCTTCTTATAGAGGTGAAGGCGGGAGGGCCTCCCGCCCGGTTATCATGGAACGCCTTGGGAGGAGATTATGGTGATCCCAGCCTATGCTGGCGCGCTAAACCCAGCTACCAAGCGCCCGACTGCACTGATCACCGGCGCTTCGGCCGGGATTGGATTGGCTCTAGCCCGTCGGATGGCTCCAGAGTTTGACCTGATCCTGACAGCCCGGAGTCAGGCTCGTTTGGAGCAGATAGCCCGCGACCTCCAACAGGCCCATGGCAACCTGGTGCACGTGATTGTCGCGGACCTGACTCGCCCGCAGGCGCCGGATGAGATCTTTGCCGAGATCGGACGTCGCTGCTTGCGTGTGGACGCTCTGATCAACAACGCCGGCTTCGGCAGCTACGGTCTTTTCTCGGAAAACGCCTGGCAAGAGGAAACCGAGATGATTCAGGTCAACATTACGGCTTTGACGCATTTGACCAAGCTGGCCCTTCCGCAGATGCTGGAGCGCAAGAGCGGGCGCATCATGAATGTGGCCTCGACCGCCGGCTTCCAACCGGGACCACTGATGGCCGTCTACTACGCCACCAAGGCTTACGTGATTTCTTTTTCCGAAGCCATCGCGAACGAACTCGCGGGCTCCGGCGTGACCGTGACCTGCCTTTGCCCGGGAGCGACCGAAAGCGAGTTTGCTAAGCGCGCTGATATGGAGAAGTCTCGCTTGTTCAAGATGGGTCAGATGAAGGCTGAGGACGTGGCTCAAGCAGGCTATCGGGCCATGATCGAAGGAAAAACCTTGATGATTACCGGACTGCGGAACAGAATCATGGCGCAGTCGGTGCGCTTCAGCCCGCGAAAAATGGTGACCGCGATTGCTCGTCGCGTGCAGGAGAGAGTGGAATAGCGGGTTAGGGATTAAGTTTTCGTTACTGCGGCTAGCAATCAAGAGCCTCGATCCGCTGCTTCACCTTCTCGGCTTGCAACAGATGGCGCCGCTGATGAGCCATCATCCAGGGAATCGGCGCAGCTAGACGTAGCCGCGGAATCCCTCGAAACGGCGAGCCGATCTTCAACTTCTCCTGGTCCAGACCGTCAGAATCGCGGACCAGTCGTTCCCATAGGTCCTGAACTTTCATGAACTCGCCGATGATCTCTGTGGCATCTGGGTGAGCGACGTTGGGTGCGATGTTCTTGGGCGCTCGCAGTCGAAACTTTGGTGGCGGCTCGGCCATCCAGATCAGCAATCGACCGAGCGGGCCTGGGGCAAACGGCCCTTGGCCGCTGATTTTGTTCTTCTTCCCGCGTTCGATGGCGGCAGCGATCTTGGGCTGAATCACCGCGGCCGTGCTGTTGAGGTGGGACAAGCATTCGACGATTGACCAGGCAGTCGGATCGGGACGCCGTGAAAGCTGGTCTGCGGTCAGGCTATGAACGAGGTTTTTGGCACGCACGCGGGCGTCGTTGATGTCCCTAATCAACCGGTCACTCGAAATTGGTACCTTGCTCCCCACTGAGTACTCCTTCCGAAGTTGCTTATCTTGAAGGATGGGACAACGACTGCCTGCCGCGGAATCATTCCCTGTTCAGATGGAGGATGGCATTCCGTTCGGCATCATTCCCACTCGATCGTTCCCGGAGGTTTCGACGTCACATCATAAACCACGCGGTTGATGCCGCGTACTTCGTTGACAATGCGGTTGGAGATTCGCTGGAGCACGTCATATGGCAAAGGCACCCAGTCGGCGGTCATCCCGTCTTCCGAGTGCACGGCGCGGACGGCGCAGGTGTAGGCGTAGGTGCGCTGGTCGCCCATCACCCCCACCGACATCACCGGCAGCAACACCGCGAACGACTGCCAGATCTGTGTGTAGAGCCCGGCGCGCCGAATTTCCTGAACCACGACATCATCAGCCTCCTGTAGCAGCGCAATCCGCTCGGGAGTGACCTCGCCCAGGATGCGCACCGCCAGACCGGGACCGGGAAAGGGCTGCCGCTGAAGGACCTCGTCCGGCATATCCATCTCCTTGCCAATGCGCCGGACCTCATCCTTAAACAAATCCTTTAGGGGCTCAATCAGTTTGAGCTTCATGGTCTCGGGCAGTCCGCCGACGTTGTGATGGGTCTTGATGGTCTGCGACGGGCCGCGCACACTGCGCGATTCGATGACATCGGGGTACAAGGTGCCCTGCACCAGCCACTCGACCTTCCCGACCTCCTGCTCGAGGTGGTGCGCCTGTTCTTCAAAGATGCGGATGAACTCGTTGCCGATGATCTTGCGTTTCTGCTCCGGATCGACAACGCCGGCGAGTCTCTCGAGAAAGCTTGCCGTGGCATCCACCGCTACCAGATTAAGGCCCAGTTTCTCTTTCAGATTTTTTTGAACCTTCTGGAACTCGTTCTTGCGCAGCACACCGTTGTTGACGAAGACCGAGATCAGCCGCCGGCCGATAGCGCGGTGTACCAAGGTTGCGGCCACCGCGGAGTCTACGCCCCCGGAAAGCGCACAAATGGCTCTTCCCTGCTCGCCCACGATTTGTTGGATCTGACGAATGCTCTCCTGGATGAAGTGTTGTGGGGTCCAATCACCGCGGGCGGCGCAGATGTCGTAGACAAAGTTTCTGAGCACGTCGATACCGCGTTGGGTATGGTGGACTTCAGGATGGAACTGCACCGCCCAGATGCCACGCTTGGGATCCTCGATCGCGGCCAGAGCATTGCTGGTCTTGCCGACTATGGAGAAGCCCTTGGGCAGTTCGACCGCTTCGTCGCCATGTGACATCCAGACGCTCATCGACGCGGGCAAGCCGTGAAAGAGCCTTGACTTCTCCGAGACGCTCACTTCGGCGTGGCCATATTCGCGTTTGGGCGCCGGACGTACCTTGCCGCCCAACTTGTGGACGATGTACTGAAACCCGTAGCAGATGCCGAGCACCGGCAGGCCTTCGGCCAGAACGCGTTCGTCCGCAGGAGGGGCATCCGAGTCATAGACCGACGATGGTCCGCCGCTCAAAATGATGCCCGCAGGCTTATAACTCTTTATTTCATCCAGGGACACCGTGCAGGGCAGCACGACGGAAAAGACCTTCAATTCACGGACGCGCCGGGCGATCAACTGGGTGTACTGCGCGCCAAAGTCGAGGATGACGATGGATTGGTCTTCCACGAACAATTGTGCCCGATTGCTCCAACCGTGTAAAGGGGAAACCTATCTCGGCTCGTGCAGAACGATGTTGACCAGCTTGCCCGGAACGAAGATCACCTTCTCTACTTCCTTGCCGGCGATCGCGACGCGCACCTTCTCGTCAGCCAGTGCGCGCTCCTTCACCGCCGGTTCCGGGCTATCGGCGGCGACTGCGATGTGCCCGCGGAGCTTGCCGTTGACCTGAATGGCATAAGTGATTTCATCCTCTTTGGCGAGGGCCGGGTCGTACTCCGGCCACGGGTAACGAAGCAGGGATTGCTTCTCCCCCAGCCCTTCCCAAAGTTCAGCGGCGACAAACGGCGCGAAAGGCGCGAGCAACAGGACCAGCTTGCGCTGCGCTTCGGCCAACACCTCGGGCGCGATCCGGCCCGCAGCGATGTCTTCCTCGGCCGCATAGAGCTCATTAACCAACTCCATCACCGCCGACACGGAGGTGTTGAAATGCCAGCGACCATGGAAGTCCTCGGTTACACGTTTGATGGTCTGGTGGAGCTTGCGTTGTATCGACCGATTTCGTCCAGAGGATGTACCTTTCCCCGCTGCCGAGTCTGCCTGCCCTGACAAAGCGTGCCGAGTTACAAAACGATAAGCACGGCTCAGGAAGCGATAGACGCCCTCAACGCCCGCATCCTGCCAGTCCAATTCACGGTCGGGCGAGGTGGCAAAGAGCGAGTACATGCGCGTGGAATCGGCGCCGTATCGCGCCACCATTTCGTCCGGCGAAACTACGTTGCCTTTGCTCTTGGACATCTTTGCGCCACTCTTGATCACCATCCCTTGGGTGAAGAGGCGGAGCACCGGCTCGTCGTTGTGGACTAGCCCCAAGTCGCGCATGAACTTGGTCCAGAACCGCGAATAGATCAGGTGCAAGATGGCGTGCTCCACCCCGCCGATGTACTGGTCGATGGGAAACCAGTAATCCACGGTCGCGGTGTCGAGCGGGCGGTCGTTCAAGCGCGCGTTGGTGTAGCGATAGAAGTACCAGGACGAATCGACGAAGGTGTCCATCGTGTCCGTCTCGCGCCGTCCCGGACCGCCGCACTTGGGGCAGGGGACATTCACAAACTCGGGCACGCGGCCCAAGGGCGAGCCACCCTGCAAGGAGATGTCGACGTTATCCGGCAAAATAACCGGAAGCTGGCTTTCCGGGACCGGCACCACGCCACATTTCTCGCAATAAATGATGGGGATGGGCGTCCCCCAGTAGCGCTGGCGAGAAATGCCCCAGTCTTTGAGGCGGTAGGTAACTGCAGCTTTGCCGAAGCCGCGCTTTTCCGCGTCCGCGGTCATCTTCTTGATGGCTTCGTGATTGGACAGCTCGGTGTACTCGCCGGAGTTGATGAGCAGGCTGTCCGGTTCTGTGTATGGCAATACCGGCTCTTCCCGCTCTCCCGGCGCTGGAGGTTCGGCCACCCGGCGCGGCAAGATTACCACCCGAATCTCGAGATCGTACTTCTTGGCGAATTCGTAATCGCGCTCATCGTGCGCGGGCACCGACATGATGGCGCCGGTGCCGTAGTCCATCAAGATGTAATTCGCCACCCAGATCGGAATCTTTTCCTGGTTGAACGGATTGACGGCGTAGCGGCCGGTGAAGACCCCGTGCTTTTCAATGGCGCCGATGTCGCCGGTCTCTCTGGCCCTGGCCTGTTCGCGCACCAATTCCTCCACCTCGCGGTGGAGATGGTGATCCGCGGCAGTGAAATCCGCGACCATGGGATGCTCGGGAGCAAGCTGCACCGATGTGGCTCCGAAGATCGTGTCGATGCGAGTGGTAAAGACCGTGATCTTGGCGGCCGTGGGACCGGCCGGCTGATCGAGCGCGAAGTCCACCAACGCGCCCTCGCTGCGGCCGATCCAGTTCCGCTGCATGATGCGGACTTTTTCCGGCCAGCTATCAAGCTTATCCAAGTCACGGAGCAACTCCTCGGCATACTCGGTGGTGCGCACGAACCATTGTTCGAGCTCGCGCTGCTCGACTTTGGTTTCTTCGTGGCGCCAGCAGCAGCCGTCGTTGACCACCTGCTCGTTGGCCAGCACCGTGGCGCATTCCGGACACCAGTTCACGCGGCTCTTCTTCCTGTACGCCAAGCCCTTCTCGTAGAGCTTGAGGAAAAACCACTGGTTCCAGCGATAGTATTCCGGCTGGCAGGTGGTGACCTCGCGCGACCAGTCATAGGCGAAGCCGATGCGCTGCATCTGCTCCTTCATGCGCCCAATGTTGCCGAGTGTCCACAGCCGGGGGTGCGTCTTGTTCTTGATGGCGGCGTTTTCCGCGGGCAAGCCGAAGGCGTCCCAGCCCATGGGGTGCAGCACGTTGTAGCCGCGCATCCACATGTAGCGGGCCAGGGCGTCGCCGATGGAGTAGTTGCGCACGTGGCCCATGTGCAACACGCCCGAGGGATACGGCAGCATTTCCAGCACGTAGTATTTTTTGCGCGTGCTGGCGTGTCCTTCCGCTGCATAGAGCGAAGGATCGGCTTGCCAGCGCGCGGACCACTTCTGTTCAATCCGCTGGGGATCGTAACGGAGCTCACGCTGTTCCGGTGGATTGGCCATTACATTCGTCTTCTCAGACATGCTTCCCTGCGCTTTTCTCTCGTGCCCGCGCTCTCACCAACGACTTGAGCAGCGCCACATTCTGTAAATCGTCTCCGGGATCGTCGATCGGTGTTTCCGCGATGAAGGCAACCTCCCTGGTTCGCGGATCGTTCAACAACCTGCGGAACGGTTCCAGCCCGATCATTCCCTTACCGATATGTTGGTGGCGATCGCGCCGCGAACCCCGCGGATCTTTGGCATCGTTGCAGTGCCACACCAGGACGTTATTCAATCCGACGGTCGAATCCAATAAATTCATCGTCTCCGTCCAGCCGCTCGCGGAAACGATGTCATAACCCGAAGCGTGGGTGTGGCACGTATCCACGCACACGCCAACAGGGCAAGCCGGCCGCAGGCGTTCGACCAATTGCGCCACCTGCTCGAAAGATCCGCCGAGCGAAAACTCGGCGCCTGCCGTGTTCTCGATCAGCACACGCAGGTTGGAGTTCTCAAGATCAAGGCCATCTACTGCCTCGCTAACCGAGCGCGCCACCAGCTCCAGCCCTTCTTCGCGGCTGCGTCCGCGGAACGATCCCGGATGCAACACCAGGAACTCCGCGCCTAGCGCCAAGGCCCGCTCCAACTCGCCGCGAAAGGCCATCACCGATTTGCGGTGAAATTCGGCCGTCACGCTGGCCAGATTCACCAGGTAGCCGGCATGGATCACCAGCGGCCCGAGACCATGTTCCTGGCGCAGGACCCGCATGCGGGCACATTGCTCTTGGGAAAGCCCGTAGGGTTTCCACTGCCGGGGGCTGGACGAAAAAATCTGGAATGTGTTGCACCCCAGACGGTACGCCCGGTCCGCTGCCAAGGAAATGCCGCCTGCCGTCGAGGTGTGGATCCCGATGCGTCGAGGTCCAGGCCGCGGCGGCTCACCCTCGGACCACAGCAGGACGTCCTTTATGCCGAGCTTCCGCTCGGGCCCGCTACTCTCCTGAAACATTGCGCTAAACCATTGATTCTAACACGCTAACGATGTGCGGATCGCAGTGGTCGTTGATCTGAAAGGGCGTGCGATTTCATTGCTCCGCGCGCACCACTCAAAGTAAACTGAAAGGTTCCAACCGAAGGGGTCTGCTTCCATGCTCGTCGTGATGAAAGCGCACGCCAGCGAAGAGCAGGTGCGCGCTGTCTGTGACAGGATCGAATCGCTCGGCTACCGCGCTCATCCGATTCCCGGCGCGTCGCGGACGGCCATCGGCATTACCGGCAACAAGGGTGCCATGGAGCCGGGGACGATCGAAGAGATGTCCGGCGTGCAGGAGGTTATTGCCGTCACCAAGCCGTACAAGCTGGTGAGCCGCGACGTCAAGGAAGAAGACACGGTCATCCGCTTCAGCGGGAGCGATGGAAGTTTCGGCGGTCGCGACCTGGGAATTGTTGCCGGACCGTGTGCGATCGAATCCCGCGAGCAGGCCTTTACGATAGCCGAACGTGTAGCCAAGGCGGGCGCCCGCTTCTTTCGCGGCGGAGCCTATAAGCCCCGCACCTCGCCCTATGCCTTCCAGGGATTGGGTGAAGACGGCCTCAAAATCCTGAGCGAAATCCGTGAGCGCTATGGCCTACGCATCATCACGGAAGCCATCGATAACGAATCCCTCGACTTGGTCGCCGAATACGGCGATGTGATCCAGATCGGCGCGCGCAATATGCAGAATTTCTCTCTGCTGAAGAAAGCTGGCCGGTTGCGCAAGCCAGTATTGTTGAAGCGGGGCATGTCGGCTACGCTGGAAGAGTTTCTGATGGCGGCCGAATACGTCCTGAGCGAGGGCAATTACGAAGTCATCCTCTGCGAGCGCGGCGTTCGCACCTTCGCCGATCACACTCGTAACACTCTCGACCTCAGCATTGTGCCTGCGGTCCAGCGCTTGAGTCATTTACCGATCGTCGTCGATCCCAGCCACGGCACGGGCAAACGTAACAAGGTGTTGCCGCTATCGCGGGCGGCAGTCGCGGTAGGCGCTGACGGACTGATGGTGGAAGTCCATCACGACCCCGACCACGCGCTTTCCGACGGCATGCAGTCCATTTTCCCCGACCAGTTTGATGAACTCATGGGAGAAATCCGGCAGATCGCCGCCGTCCTGCGTCGCAATGTTCAGGAACCGCTTTCTCACCCATTGACGGTCAAGGCCGGCAGGTAGTTTGCCTGCTCTATTCCAGCGCTGGGTCTTCGCGGCTATTCTGTCTGCCGCAGCCCTGTGCGGATGCACGCAGCCTCCCGACCCCCTTCCGAACTACCGCGAATGCGACTACATCGCCAACGGCGGAAGCAACAGCGTGACGGTGATCGACCTGCGGGCCCTGATGATCCTGACCACGGTTCAGGTAGGCAAGAGTCCGACCGGAGTCACCGTCAATCCGCGAAAGAACGAGATATATGTCGCCAACACCGAGTCCAACAACATCAGCGTGATTGACGCTGAGACCAACAAAGTGGTCTCGACAATCGGAGTTCAACGCGGCCCGTACTCGGTGGCGGTCTCCGCGGATGGCAAGCGCGGCTACGTCGCCAATTCCGGCTCCGCCAACCTTTCCGTCATCGATCTGGAGCACCGTCGCGTGATCAAGACCGTGCTGGTCGGCAATGGCAGCAATCTGGCGCGAGTGTCGCCGGACGGCAAGCTCGTGGTGGTGGCTCTCTATGATGAAGACTCGGTCGCGATCGTCGATACCGTCACTCTTGCTTTGCGCGCTAAGACCAAAGTCTGCCGCAAACCGGTCGACGTGGCGGTCGTTCCCGATTCCAGCAAGGCGTTTGTGGCCTGCAGCGAATCTAAACAGGTGGGCGTAGTTGATCTCGGAAAGCCATCGGCCGATCTTCTGGCCCAACTCGACGTCGGCCAGACACCAATCCAGATTACCGTCAAGCCCGATGGCGGCGAGGTCTTCGTCTGCAACTACGACGGGAGTTCAGTTTCTGAGATCATCACCGGATCCAACGAGGTCAACAACACGTTTCTCATCGGCGATCACCCGGCCGAGGCCGTGGTCTCGCCCGATAATTCCTTGCTCTATGTGAGCAACTTCGGATCTGATTCGCTGGCGGTGTACAACATCGATAACGGCAAACCCAACAGTTTCATCAACACCGGCACGCGTCCTGAGGCTCTCGCTATCTCACCGAGCCAGTCTCTGTTGTTAGTGGTGAACACGGGAAGCGGCAGCCTTTCAGTGTTCTCCTTGATCGATCGCAACGGACACCCGCTATTCCCGGCTCCGCCCTCGCTCCAGACCATGATTCCCCTGGGCGACAATCCCCGCTCGATCGCGGTAAAAGCCTTCATCAGTCAGCGCTAGGCCGCCCTGCCTTTGCTATCGCAAATTAGGCCAGACTCAGTCCACCGTCGACGTTGACGATCTGCCCGGTGATGAAGCGCGAAGCCGTCGCAAAGTACATCACCGCGCTGGCCACTTCCTCTACCGTACCGTTGCGGCGCATGGGAGTATGACTGGCCACGCGCTCCATGAACACCCGGTCATCGTGGCCGTCTTTGGCGTCAATGGTCCCCGGGGCGACACAATTCACGGAGATTTCCGGCGCCAGGGCGCGGGCCATCACCTGGGTGAGCATATGCAGGGCGGCTTTCGACGAACAGTAATGCGCGTGCGTCGGCCATGGTCGTTCTCCGCCCAGCGATCCCAGATGAACGATCCGCCCCTGGCTGCGGCGCAGCGCTGGAACAGAGTGCTTCGACATCAGGAACGGACCGCGGACGTTGGTCGCGAAAACTTCGTCCCACTCGTCGACGGTGATCTGCTCAAACGCGGAGTTGACAAACATTCCCGCGTTGTTGACTAGCACATCAAGTCCGCCGAACTCTTTGAGAACCGAGTCGACCGCTCCGCGTACGCTCTCTTCCTGGCGGACATCGCACTCGACGGCCAGCCCTTTGACTCCCTTGGATCTGATTTCGGCGAGAGTCCGCTCGGCCTCGTCGGCAGAAGACAGGTAGGTCAGCGCCACTTGAGCGCCGGTATCGGCCATGGCCAGAGCGATGGCCTTGCCCAGTCGGCGGGCGGCGCCGGTGACCAGAACGGTCTTCCCTGCCAACGCTTTCATGAGTGAATTGTAACGGCTTTGGGGCCTGGCTTACCTGGTCATCGGGCGACGCGAGTGCTAGAGCCAACCGTAACTTCGCTCTCTCCGACCAGTTTGCCAGGCGGAGTGATGATGGCGACATGGTCGCATAACCGAGCCCACCGGCGGTCTGAATCCTTTAGCGTCCGAACCCTATCCAATGGTCTTATGACCATTCATCCTTCATCAATCTCGTTTCCAGACGAGAAAACCAGTCCATCTGAAGCCGAGGCGATGGACGCCTACTCGCGTGTCGTGACCTCCGTGGCTGAGGCGGTAAGCCCGTCCGTGGTTCGCATTGAGGCGGTGAATAGTCGCGGACGCGGCGGCAGCGGCTCCGGATTCGTGTTCACTCCCGACGGATTCATTCTGACCAACAGCCATGTGGTACATGGCGCCGAAGCCCTCAAGGTCTGGACACCGGGATCGGGAGAGTATTCCGCCAACCTGGTGGGCGAAGATCCGGATACGGACCTGGCGCTGGTGCGGATTGACGCTCCGGGGCTGCAGGCGGTCAAGCTGGGCGACTCGCGCAATATCCGTGTCGGCCAACTGGTGGTAGCCATCGGCAACCCCTATGGGTTTCAGTACACCGTGACCGCCGGCGTGGTCAGCGCGCTTGGTCGCAGCTTGCGTTCGCAATCCGGGCGCCTGATTGAAGATGTGATCCAGACCGACGCCGCTCTCAATCCCGGAAACTCCGGAGGACCGTTGGTGAACGCGTCGGGAAAGGTCATCGGCGTCAACACCGCCACCATCCTGCCGGCTCAGGGACTTTGCTTTGCAATCTCCGTGGGAACAGCCCAATTCATTGCCAGCAAACTGATTCGCGAAGGCGTGGTGCGCCGGAGCTATATCGGGGTGCAGGCCCAGACCGCGAGTTTGAACCGCGCTATCGCGCATCACTACGAGCTCAACATCGCGACTGGCGCTCTGGTCCTCTCCGTGGAAACTAACAGTCCCGCAGGCAAGGCCGGGCTTCAGGAGGGCGACATGATTGTGAGATTCGAAGGCCAGCCGGTCGAAGGCATGGACGTTTTGCACCGCCTGCTGAACGAAGAGCGGATCGGCCGACCCACAATTCTGACCGTCCTGCGCAGAGCCAAGCTGCTGGAGATCAAGACAGTTCCGGAAACACGCCCTGCCTAAATACAATCGCACGGAGGAATTCTCATGCGATCAAAGGTTCGAAATCGCCAATTACACCGATGCGCGACGCTCTAACCATGAAGTAATCCTTTAACTATTCGGGCTGCTATTGGAGGCGGATTACAGCCGGAACAGTTCGCGCAGGCGCCTGGTCTGCGCGCGGCTGACGGGAATCTCGGTCTGCTTCTTGTCGTCCATGCGCAGCTGGTACGAGCTCTTGAACCAGGGCACCACTTCCTTGATGCGGTTGATATTCACCACGAACGACCGGTGGGCGCGCCAGAACATGTCGGCGTCCAACCCGCCTAGCAATTCTTCGAGCGTGCGACAGTTGGATTGTCCTTCAAGATGGGTGGCTACCACGCTGATGATGCCGTCCTCGATCGAGGCGAAGCATACGTCTTTCTGGTCGACCAGCATCAACCGCCCGGCGGAGCGCAGCAACACCTTGGAATTTTGCGGACGCTGCGCTTCGAGCATCTTCATCAGCGTGTCCAGCTTCTGATTGTCGGCGGCGGCGGTCTGGACCTTCTTGCGGGCCTTCTCGAGCGCCAGAGTCACGCGTTTCTTGTCGAAGGGCTTCAGCAGGTAGTCGATGGCGTTGACTTCGAAGGCCTTCACTGCGTACTGATCGTAGGCGGTTGCAAAGATGATCTGGGGCATAGCGATCTTCTTGTCGATCAGCTTCTTGATGACGCCAAAGCCGTCCAGCCCCGGCATCTGAACATCCAGGAACACCAGGTCCGGAGCGTGATCTTTGATCAAGGTGACGGCTTCGAGGCCGTTGCGCCCTTGCGCCACCACGCTCACGTCATCAACAGATTTGAGGAGATAGCTCAACTCGTCGCGAGCCAGTTGCTCATCATCGATGATCACAGCCGAAAGCGCCATAGCCACAAGTATAGAGGCGAAGTGCGACGATGCTCAACACCGCTGTCACTGGATGATCTGCTTCAACGCGTGGAAGATGAAGCTTGCTTGATACCGTCGATCCCCTAGTAGCGCCCAGTCATCGGAGCTGCCGGCGCGCTTTTCTCAACCCCCTTTAACAAGCCAGGCAGCTCGAGAGCCGGTTAATAGCTGGGCCGAAAATCTGTTCTTCATCTGTCGATTTGCTCTACCTCGTGCGTCGTGGAGATGACGGAACAAGCCGCTGCTTCTTGAGGGACGGACTCCGACGATCAAATCTTGATAAGGAGGATTAGCGATGAGCAAGAATCGAATGTTTGTGGTCGCATGTGTCCTTTTGAGTGTAACCACCTGTATTACCCGCTCCGCCAACGCTGCGGATAAGGGCTCGGCTAACGCGAGCGTGGCCTTTGACAAGATGAAGACATTGACCGGCCAGTGGGAAGCCACCACCGAAAAGGGCAAAGTGACATCTACCATTGAATTGGTGTCGAACGGGACGGCGTTGCTCGAGAGGGTCACGGTTCCTGGGGACGGTGAGATGGTGACTGTCTATTATCTCGAGGGCAATCGTCTGGTGCTGACTCACTATTGCTCGGCCGGCAACCAGCCTCATATGCAGGCGAAAGCTTTTGATCCGGCTTTCAACGAGATTCACTTTGACTTTGCGAGCGCAACTAACCTATCCGGCGCCGGCGACGGACACATGCACACAGCAACCATCAAGTTCGTGTCGCCGGACGCCTTCGACGCGGACTGGACATTTTACAAAGACGGCAAGCAGGCCTTCACCGTGCCCATCGAGTTTCACCGTGTAAGATGAGCCTTGGTGGCCTCAGTAGAGCGGTCGCGGTGCTCGGCGGAGCAACGCGGCGCGTTCCCCTTGTTGCAATAACATTTATTCAGGAGAGCTCGAATGCGATACATGCTGTTGGTGTACACGAGAGAAGAAGAGATGGCGCGAGGTTCCAAGGAGGAGATGGCGAAGGTGAGGGATGGCCATTGGGCGGTGATGGATGAAGCTCAGTCCAAAGGCATATTTCAGGGCGCCGAGCCCCTGGCGCCGACCCCCACAGCCACTACGGTCCGCCGTCAGCATGGAAAGACGACCGTTACGGACGGCCCGTTTGCTGAAACCAAGGAGCAACTGGCTGGCTACTACATCCTGGATTGCAAGGATCGGGAGGAAGCCATCGCCTGGGCCGCCAAAATTCCCACGAGCTGTGGCGGTTTCGAGGGATCGATCGAGATCCGAGAGTTGCGGCAAAAACCGGCACGCAGCGGCGAGGTGACCGCGACGGAGGCTCAGTATTCAGCCTAGAATTTGTGGGCTTGCGCCGAATGTTTGCACTCAATGGCAGAGACCGAATCAGTCGTCGAAGCGGTATTTCGTCAGGAATCGGGCCGGATCACAGCCACGCTCATCCGGATAGCCGGCTCGTTCGATCTTGCCGAGGAGGCCATGCAAGAAGCCTTCGCTTCGGCTCTCGTGAACTGGCCGGCCAAGGGCTTGCCGGAAAACCCGGCTGCCTGGATCACGGCGGTCGCACACCGCAAGCTCATCGACCAGGGACGCCGCGAGCGCACGCGCCGGGAGAAGCAGGAGCCATTGCTCTATGAGACTCCGACCGTTCACCAACCGGAAGCCGAGGCTCTGTTTGATCCGGTGACTATGCCCTATCCCGACGATCGTTTGCGTCTCATCTTTACCTGTTGCCATCCGGCGTTGAACCAGGAGGCGCAAGTGGCGCTTACTCTGCGCACGCTGGGCGGCCTCACCACGCCGGAGATTGCCCGCGCCTTTCTCGTGCCCGAGGCCACGATGGCGCAGCGTCTGGTGCGGGCCAAGCGCAAGATCCAGCAGGCGCAGATTCCCTACGAGGTGCCGCCCCGGTCGGAACTGAAGGAGAGATTGTCCTCGGTCCAGGAGGCCATCTACCTGGTCTTCAACGAAGGCTACTCCGCCACAGCGGGGGACTCCTTGATTCGTCGCGAGCTATGCGCAGAAGCGATTCGTCTGGCCAGGACTCTCTCCGAACTCCTACCGAGAGAACCCGAGAACCAGGGCTTGCTGGCTCTGATGCTTCTTCACGATTCCCGTCGGGATGCCAGGACCGACAAGCAGGGGCGTTTGGTCACCCTGGAAGACCAGGACCGCACTCTTTGGGACCAAGACCGAATCCGCGAGGGTCTGGCCCTGGTCGATCACGCGCTATCGATGCGCCGCGCCGGTCCCTACCAACTGCAGGCCGCTATCGCGGCGGTTCACGCTGAAGCGCGCAGTCCGGTCGAAACCGACTGGAAACAGATCGCGGCGCTCTATTGGGAGCTGCTGAGGGTCGCACCTTCACCGGTGGTGGCGCTGAACCACGCCGCTGCGGTGGCAATGGGCGAGAGCCTTGAGCGCGGACTCGAGCAGATCGAGGATCTGGGCGCATCAGGCCACCTCGAGCATTACCATCTCTTTCATGCTGCGCGCGCGGATATTCTGCGGCGGCTGGGCCGTCGGGGCGAAGCGGCGACCGCATATCGCGAAGCCTTGCGCTTGGCGACAAACAAGGTAGAGCAGGGCTACTTGCGCGAGCGGCTGGCCCAGTTGGAAAGCTAGTGCGGATTGAGTCTAGTTGCTGCGTTCCACCACGAACTCGGGAATCGCCAGCAGGGCGCGCTTGATTTCCGAATCGGGGAACGTGCAGATGGCGTTGCGGGCCGCGGCGGCGTATTTTGCCGCTTCGTCGTAGGCGTATTGGATCGAGCCGCAACCATGGAGCATAGCCAAGATCTGTTCGTGGCGAACGCTCACGAAGGCTCGTTCGTCAAGCACAGTCTCCACGAGTTTGCGCTCGGCGGGTGTGCAATGCCCCAGGGCGTGAATCACGGCCATGGTCACTTTGCCCTCGCGGAGATCGCTAGCCACAGGCTTGCCCAGTATCTGCTCTGAGGCGGTAAGATCGAGCACATCGTCCACGATCTGGAAAGCTAGCCCAAGATGACGACCATACTCGCCCAGCCGTTGCTCCTGTTCTTCTGTCGCCTTGCCCAGAATGGCGCCGAGACGCATGGAGACGGAGAACAGGCACGCGGTCTTACGGAAGATGAGATCGAAATGTTCGTCGAGAGTGATGCACTTGCCCAGCTTTTCCATCTGCAGGAGTTCGCCTTCAACCATCTGCTGGGTCAGGTCGATCAGCTCGTCGAGGATTTTGAAGTTGCGCTCCTCGACTGCGATCTTGAAAGCCTGCATATAGAGCCAGTCCCCGGCGAGGACGCATTTGGCGTTACCCCACTGGGTGTTTGCCGCGGGACGGCCGCGGCGGGTGGGAGCCTCGTCGATGATGTCGTCATGCACCAGGGTGGCCGTGTGGATGATCTCCACCACCCCGCCCAGGCGGATGGCACTACGTTCGTCGTGCGGAAAGAGTTTAGAGGAAAGCAACAGCAACGCGGGACGGATACGTTTACCGCCGCCCGCCCGCAGGTGCTCGCCGATCTCGGTGATAGCGCGCACGTTCGAGACCGCGCCACGGCCGAACTCGCGCTCGATGGCAGCCAGATCGTCGCGCAACAGCTCAAGAACTTCTTTCACGCCGTTGGTTACTGGTGAGTTCAAACTCCCCTCGAGGGCTCCCGCATGCCGGTCGCGCTGGCCTCTGCAGGACTAATTGCTTCGGTAATTGGTGAACTGCATGTCGATCCCAAAATCGCGCCCGCGCAACAGAGTGATGATCTCCTGAAGCGTGTCACGATCCTTGCCGGTAACGCGTACGGAGTCGCCTTGGATGGAGGCTTGCACCTTCTTCTTCGAGTCCTTGATGATCTTCACGATCTCCCGGGATTTTTCTACAGGGATTCCCTGCTGCATGCTGATCTTTTGGCGGACACTCGAGCCGGCCGCCGGCTCGAGTGCGCCGTAGATCAGGCCTTTCAGAGGCACGCCGCGCTTGACCAGTTTGCCTTGCAGGATGTCGTTGACAGCTTTGAGTTTGTACTCGTCCTGCGAGCTGAGGATGATGGCGTCTTTGCCTTCCAGCTGGATGTTGGACTTGGAATCTTTCAGGTCGAAGCGGGTGTGGATTTCTTTGAGTGCGTTCTGCATCGCGTTGGAGACTTCCTGCAGATCAATCTTGCTTACGATGTCAAACGAATTTTCCGGCATGCGCTACTAGCTTACTAAGAGTCGCTCTCCGATGCACGTTTTTCGCCAGTTTCATCGCGGGCAACCCGGGATAGGGCAGTTTTTGCCGGAATCTGGGTGCCCGCCGGAGGTTACCAAGGTACTCTTGTTGCCGAACGCCCATCCTGCCAGGATAGTGCTGCGTGAGAACGGCTTCTGGCTGGTGGTTTCGGGGGAAAGCACCCGGTCAGATAAAGTTTGAACCAATCCACAGGCCTCGGTTGTTCCCGAGGCCTGTTATATTTCTGGCCTTATCCGAAAGGATTCTCGTCCGCTGAGGGGCCATACATCGCCGGCACCGCGACGTTATTCAAACGCAAATAGACTGACAATTGACCGCGGTGGTGAATGCTGTGGTTCATAAAGAAGCTGCGCAAAACGGCGATACGCGGGGAGGTGAATAGGGTCTTGCCCTCGAACTTCAGGCTCCAGGGCTTCATCAGCTGATCATCTGTGGCGTCGGCAATCAGCTTGCGCGCTTCGGCCGTGCGCTTGTCAAAGGTTCCAAGCATCTCCTGATGCGAACTCAAATCGGGGTTGGGCGGAGAGTTTTTAACATCGAAGGAATCCTGACCCAAGATTGCGGGCACGAAGCCCCCAATCGTGGCCAGATGCGTGGCCAGCTTCGACATGCTCATCGATTTATCGTGGGGCTTCCACCCCAGCTTTGCGTCGGGAACCCGCTCCAGGAGCTTCCTGGTGGTTGCCATCTCATTGTCAAACTCCGGCAGTAGTGCTTGATTGAGAGCCATTGATCCTCCTCTTGAAAATGACCGCTATGTGATGTCGAAAATTCGCAAAAGGATCAAGATTCTTTCGAAGAGTTCCAAAGGCTGGTTATGGGGTAACGGTTTGGGAGGTCTTATATGTGGCGGCTCTTTCC
>DATDGP010000217.1:0-39936 GCA_036522035.1 Terriglobales bacterium | reverse complement strand
CGGTTCCAGGAAACCTGTTTTGGGTGCTGCTGGACGATTCTTGCGCCAGCAAGACGGATCGCGGCGTCCTTGAAACGCGGCGAATTGCGCCAAAACGATATAGCCACATTTGGCATGATCGCGAACCCGATGCTCAGGACGAGCGCGAGGGCCTGTACTCTCACATCGTTGCCGGGCTCATTTCACCCCAAGGTCCTTGCGCATAAACCGCTAGCCGTTTTAGGATTAATACATGGCACACACACACCAAACCATTAGCGACGACCGCAAGATGCGGAAGGCCCTGGAGCTGATCAAGGACCACATGACGGCCGCCCAGACCGCGCAGAACCGCGATCTGCATTCTGCGATCAACTTGATCGTGGACGTGGCGCGCAACCACCAGCTGCTCGACCACAACTGGTCCGCCCAGCTGCTCCGCGACACGGTCGCCCCTGCGATGTACGCCTGCGACGCCTGCGCCAACGACATCGAGCACGACGGAGTCACCGACGACGAGGGCCGTCTGGAGTTGACCGGTCGCACCGGCAACTTCTACGCCCTGTGCGATCTCTGCGCCGCGCCGGCCACCCACGAGGTGACCCACGCCCTGACCACGATTTAATCGAAACCCGCGCAAGCGGGTCGCGCGGCGATGGCCTACCGCGCCTGATGAGATAGGCCCCAAAGGAATTTATATGGAATCAAAGGAAGGAAAAAAGAAGAGCGGCGGCTGCCTATGGCTCGCCATCGCAGCGATCGTGGTTTTCATGCTCTTCTGCGGCAGTATTCCCAAATCTACAACGGTTGCTGGCAACGCAACATCGACGACGGATACCACCTATCTGACGCCAGAACAGGAAAGTCAGGCCCAAGACCTTGCTGCCCGCAGTCTGGTCAGTCATGCAGATGGAACCTCATCCCCCATGAGCATCAAGCAAGCGCGGATCGCCATTGAGGACTGCTCAATGCTGAAGGATACGAAATTCTCCAACATGACGCCCCAGATGCTCTCGGTTTGGGAGACATGCAAGGGCCACGGGCTGGATCACTAGAATCGAAACCCGCCCTGGCGGGTCGTGCGGAGATGGCCTGCCGCGCCTGATGAGATAGGCCGCAAGAAAAGGAAACCGAAATGAAATTCGTACTTATGTTCGCGATAGTGGCGTCTCTGGCGGCGGCATCTGAATCGACGCCCCGTGTCCAGACTTGGAGCGGCCTCTCTTTTGGCATGACCAAGGAGGAGGTTAAGATCGCACTCAAAGGCCACAACGTAACGATAACTGACGAGAAAAATGACTCCCTCGCTCTTTCCGGTGATATGGGTCCAGCCGAAGGAGGCGCTTACCTTGATTTCTCTGCCGATGATCACAAGCTGCGGCTGATTAAGTTGACGTTCAATTATGGGCTGCCGCCTGAAGATCGACCCGCGACTGATAGAGGCAGTGCAGAGGAGCAGTATGGGGCCTGTCAAGCGGAAATCTCTCGGGTAGGGGAAGACGAATCAATTCGCCGAGTGGCCAAGGTCGCCATAATTACCAGAAAGTATCTGGAACGATATGGGCGACCGTTTGTCACACAGCAAGGGCGCATCCCCGGAGACAGCGCAGACACCGTGAGCAATTCTGGGTGGGACCTCGATATTATTCACAACGAGATGTGGGCCTATGGAGTGAACTGGCTATGGAGAGAACACGGTCAACAGGTGAAATTCGGCGGTTACCTTATTTGCCGGGGCGCAGGCATCACTGTCGAATATTCCTTGGAAGACCCAGGCTTCTGACATTCGAAACCCGCTCCCAAGCGGGTCGCGCGGAGCTGGCCGCCCGCGCCTGATGAGATAGGCCGAGGGAGATCGAACAAATGGAATTATTCGTCTTGTTTTTTTGGTGCAGCGTGCTCGGCTTAATCACCGGACTGATTGCCCGCAGCAAAGGGTTGAGTTTTTGGGGCTGGTGGTTCTACGGCGGCTTCATATTCATCGTGGCACTGCCACACGTTCTGTTTACCCGTTCCGTACTCAGGAAATGTCCGCACTGTGCGGAGTCCGTAAAGTTCGAAGCTGTGGTCTGCCGTCACTGTGCGCTCACACTTCCGCTTCCGCAACCCGCAAAATTCGAAGCGAACCACAACGATGACGGCGAAGCGACAAAACGGAAATCGTTAGTTCCTGCGGTGCTGATTTTCGGTGCACTCGTCATGGCTATTCTATTGTTCGTCTACCGTACCGGAGCCTACCGGTGAGCGCGCGCCGTTGAAGAATGAGGTGAATCGAAACCCGCACCCGACGCGGGTCGTGCGGAGATGGCCTGCCGCGCCTGATGAGATAGGCCCAAAAGGACTCCTAAAAAAATGAAACCGACTCAACGAATCACCGCGACAGCTTTGTCGCTACTTATGGCCACTGCCGCTTTCGCTGCCGAGCAGCCAACCCCGCCGTTCGTTCTACACGATGGCACGCCGGTACGCCTGCGCCTGGGCCGCAATCTGTCGAGCCACGACGCCCAGACCGGCGAGTCTGTGGACTTCGAGGTACTGGAGGATGTCAACGTCAATGACGTGCTGGTCGTGAAGCGCGGCGCCACAGCGCTCGCCACCATCACCGAGGCTCAAGCAGCGAGGCGCCTGGGCCGCGGCGGCAAGCTGGATGTCGAGATCGACTACGTACGCCTGGTGGATGGCGACAAGGTCGCGCTGCGCGCAGTTAAAGAAGCCAAGGGCGGCGGTCACGCCGGCGCCATGGCAGGTGCGATGGTAGCCGCGGCCGTAGTTCTCTGGCCGGCCGCCCCGGTGTTCCTGCTGATCAAGGGCAAGGAAATTAGCGAATTCTATAAACAGGTCGGGCAAAGTATCCGTACGCGGCGCGGGAAGAACTTGTCTCAAGAAGCTCTGGCGTCCGCAGTGGGATTGACGCGAACTTCGATCAGCAACATTGAGAGCGGACGGCAAAAGATGCTGCTTCATACGTTGGTCGATATTGCCGACGCGTTGAAAGTGGAGGCCTCGGCCCTTTTGCCACCCCGAGTTGTGTCGGTGGCACGAGTAGGAGCACAAATGCTGGCCGGACTGCCGGAGAATGAAAGAGCATACATCGAGTCCGCCATCGGTATCAAACTACAGGAGAAGGAGAACAATGGCCGTCAGGAGAAGAAAAATTCGGGAGTTGGCGCAGAGGCTGGTGACGGAAGCGGGAATCACCGAAGCGCCCGTGCCCGTGTGGGAGATCGCAAGGGCAAAGGGAGCACGCATCGTCCCTGATTCACTCGAGGGCGATCTCTCCGGCTTCCTGTATCGCGACGCCGCACAGAAGGTGATTGGTGTTAATACACAGCATGCGACGGTCCGCCAGAATTTCACCGTGGCACACGAACTCGCTCATCTGCTTTTGCACGATCATGAGCAATTACACGTCGATCGTGCATTTCCGACCGTACGTCTCCGGAACGACGTTTCCAGTCAGGGCGTAGACGACGCCGAGAAGGAGGCGAATCTCTTCGCCGCTGAGATCTTGATGCCGGATAGCTTCTTGCAGCGCGATCTGGCAGGGCGATCGTCCCTTGATCTTTACGATGAAGACTTCATCCCAGAGCTGGCAGAGAAATACGGTGTGAGTGTACAGGCTCTGATGTATCGGCTCCAGTACCTCGGCTATGTGGAAGGGTGAGCCAGCCAGCCGCTTTCTCGTGACGCATTATGTCAACGGTGAGGTGGTGCTCAATCAGGCGAAGTTCGCCCCAGCGCAGTAATCGAAACCCGCTCCCGACGCGGGTCGCGCGGAGATGGCCTGCCGCGCCTGATGAGATAGGCCCAACAAAAGGAAACACAAAACGTGAAACTCGCAATTATTCTCTTAGCGTGCGCCGCAGGCCTGATGGCACAGCCGGCCGCGGACCCGGCAGCTTCGGTGCCGCCAACAGCGGTCGCGCCCGTTCAGCCGACCGCAAAGCAGTCCAACACTTACGGCTTCCAGGCGGGAACCGTCATGGGTGTGGTTGGCGGTGGATTCATGAAAAACATTCCCGGCAAAACCGATCCCGCTCTGGGTGGCGGCATCGAAGTCGGAGTGCATAAGTACATCGGCGTCTTCGCGCAGGGCAACTGGGCGAAGGAGAAAGGACAACTACGAGGCCTGCTACTTCAGCGGCTTCTACTCTACGTGTTCTGTCGGCCGGTTAAGCGCTAACCTCTTCGACGTCGCTGGTGGTGTGGAGGTGGTGGGCACCAACCATTCGCGCGTGGTCCCCTATGTGAAGTTCGGAATGGGCTACATGGAGGCCCTGGTCTCGGCTGGCGGCGAGACGGGACATGAGGGCGCACCGACCCTCGTCGCGGGCGCAGGCCTGCGCACCTATCTGTCGCACCACGTCGGTATCGATGCCGGCGCGATGGTGATGCACAACATTGGCAACAACGGCGGCGGAACGGCCATCGTACCCGCGGTCGGCTTCTTCTTCCAGAGCAAGTAATCGAAACCCGCGCAAGCGGGTCGCGCGGCGATGGCCTACCGCGCCTGATGAGATAGGCCGAGGAATTATATGGAATCAACGCAAGAAAAAAAGAAGGGCTGCGGCTGCGCATTGCTCTGCCTTGGTGTCAGCATCGTTGGAATAATCATCCTTTTCATGATGGCGGTTCACACTCCATCCGAAACAGCAGCGGAAAAGGCGGAGTCAGAGAAAGAGCTGCTCCTGTACAGGTGCTTCTCCCTGAAGGACAAGGCGATTAGCGCTATGAGCATCGACGACCTGAACACGCTGAAGACCTGTCGGGCAGGTGGCGTGGATTACGACCATTAGGCATTTCTCCCACACGATCGTTCCACATCCCACATTGACCGCCAGTGGTACAATTCCGGCAAGATGCCCAGCGCAGCTAACATCGTCATCTACCAGGGCGACGATTTCCACGCTGTTGTAACGGTTACTGACGACGACGGCAGCCCCGCGGACCTCACCGGCTATGAGGCGCACGCGGAGATCCGCGTCGGGCCGGCGAGCCAGCATCCGCAGCCGGTGACCAAGATCTTCACGACCATTGCCGGCGCGAACATCGAGCTCGAGATTCCGGCGGCCATCACCGTCCAGCTGGTCGGGCAGTATCTCTGGGACCTGGAGCTCATCAGCTCCGTCGGAATCATCACCACGATCATCGCCGGCAGCGTCGGAGTCACCCCGCAAATCACGGTAACCACACCACCGCCGCTGACCCGGCGGCAGACCGCGGAGCAGAACACACCCTATTCACAAGCTTAAGGAGGACATGTGGCCCTGACCGGCACCTTAAAACGGACGCAGAAGTTCGGCGCGTCCCTCGGCAATGTCGGCGGCCAGGGGCCGCAAGGTCCTCCCGGCCCGCCAGGACCGCCCGGTGCCGGTATCCAGATCCAGGGCACTGTGCCCACCGAGGCCGACCTGCCCGCGACCGGCAACCCCGGCGAAGCGTGGATCACCCAGGACACGCGCGATCTGTGGGTCTGGCAGAATAGCGGCGGCTGGCTGAACACAGGCCCGGTCGAAGGCCCTGAGGGCGCCGGGGGTCCGCAGGGACCGGCCGGCGCAGTCGGTGCCAGAGGACCTACCGGCCCGGATGGCCCGCAAGGCGTGCAAGGCCCGTCTGGCGCGACCGGCCCGCAAGGCGCGCAGGGTCCGCAGGGAACGCAAGGCCAGCAGGGTCTGGCCGGCCAGGATGGCGCAGAAGGCCCAGAGGGAAGACCGGGCACTACTGGTCCCGCGGGACCGCAGGGCGATCCCGGCGATCCCGGCGCCACCGGCACGACCGGCCCGATCGGGCCACAGGGACCATTTGGTCCGACGGGCGCGACAGGCGCGACAGGTCTGACCGGCGCAACCGGCCCGATGGGCCCGACTGGTCCGCAGGGTTCGGGCGCGCAGACGCCCTGGATCTCGAGCATCGAAGGTGCCGGCTACAATCTCGATAACGTCGGGGCCCTGGGCGTCGGGCGGCCAGCGAGCACGCTGGCACCGATTATGATCACGGTCCCGCCGACGACCAACTCGGGAGTGCGGATCAGCTCCGCGACGGCGGCAAGCTTGTCCCAAATCCATCTGGAGAATAGTACCCTCTCCTCTTTTCTCGTGGGCATAGGCGGTTCGTCCAGCAGCATCCCGAATCTCGCCTTCCTGAATACCAATTCCCCCGGTATCGTCTTCCAGCGGGTTAGCATCGAGGTCGCGCGCGTCACCTCTACCGGCTTCGGCATCTTCAACGCCGCTCCCAGCTGGGCGCTCGATGTGAACGGTGATATCAACTTCACCGGCGCGCTCCGGCAAAACGGCCAGCCCATTCAGAACAGAGTGCTGAGCGTCTTTGGCCGCATTGGAGAGGTGGTCGCGCAGAGTGGCGATTACACGGCGGCCCAGGTGGACTATGCGGTATCGGTGCAAGGCGCGTACGCCGACCCGCCGTGGATCACGTCGCTCTCGTGGTCGAAGATCATCGGCGTAGGCTCTTCCGCGCAGACGCCCTGGGTGGCGAACATTGACGCGGCGGATTTCGCATTGAACAACGTCAGCGCCATCGGCGTTGCCCAGGCCGCCTCACCGGCGGACGGCATGATCACGGTGGAGTCCGACTACCTGCCCGCGCTGTTCACGCGCTCGCACCAGCCGCTCGGGGCCGCCACCGTCCGCTTCGAAAACGATATCGACTCGGTCGGCATCATCGGCATGACCGGCTCGCGCCATAACTACTCGGTAGATACGCTCAACGTTAATACCTTCGGCGCGGGCATCAGCTTCGCCATGTCGAACACCGAGATCGCGCGCATCAACGAGCTGGGTCTGGGCATTTTCAACGTCGATCCGCAATACCCGTTCGATGTGGTCGGCGACATCAACGTCACCGGCCTCATTCGCGTGAACGGCGTCCCCATAGTCACCGGCGGCGTGGCAAGCGTCTTCGGACGCATGGGCGCGGTGATCGCCCAGACCGGCGATTACTTCGCGTCCCAGGTTTACGGCGCGGTAGACGCCACCACCTTCTACGCCAACCCATCGTGGATTACATCATTGGCCTGGAACAAGATCACCGGCGCTCCGGCCATATTCCCGCAGACGCCTTGGGCGAGCGACATCAACGCCGCCGGGTACAACCTGGAGACCGTGGGGGCCATCGGCATACGTCTCGCGGTCAATACGTTAATTCCATTGCAGGTCGGCGGCGACGTCAATATCACCGGTCTCTACCGCCAGAACGGCATCCCGATCAACTTCGGCGTGGCAAGCGTCTTCGGGCGCAGCGGATCGGTGGTGGCGACCGCTGGCGATTACTGGGCCAATCAGGTCGTCAACGCGGTTGATGAGAGCGCAAGCTACCCCGATCCCGCGTGGATCACCTCGCTCGCCTGGAGCAAGATCACCGGCGCTCCGGCTCCAGTCGGGCAGACTCCCTGGTTGAGTAATATCGACGCGGCGGGCTACTCGCTGCAAAGCGTAGGGATCTTGGCGGTAGGTACTGCGACAGCCTCAGTGTGGGGGATGATCACGGTCGCCGCTAACAGCCCCGGCATAGCGGCGCTCCAATGTATCAACCCGGCACCGAACGGCTTGGCCTCCATCCGTTTCGAGAATGACGTCGGCCATCTGGCGACCCTGGGATTGGGTGGTTCGCTTGCGGGTGTTTCGCCCGACATCTTTAACGTGAATATGAACGCCGCAGCCTTCACGGTGTCGATGTCCAACATCGAGAAGGTCCGCGTCAATACCACCGGCCTGGGCGTGCTCAGCGCCGACCCGCACTACCCGCTCGACGTCGCGGGCGACTGCAATATCACCGGGAGTTACAGGGTTAACGGGACGCCTATCACACTCGGTCAGGCCCAGACTCCATGGCTTCAGAACGTCAACGCAGCCATGTACAACCTTTCGAGCGTAGGTGCATTGGGCATCGGAGTGGCGGCGAATGCCTCTTTCCCGTTCTATATTTTCGCGGCGGTCTCGCCTCAGATAGTATGCGTCAACAGCAGCGCCTCCAATGGCGCTCAACAGATCTTCTACAACGATCTGAGCAGAGGTCTGCTCCTGGGGGCTTACGGATCAACCAATCCCGCAGGGCCTGGACAGGCATTCCTGTCGATGCAGGGGCCTGTAGATCTGCTCTTTATGAGTACAACCACCGAGAGGATGCGGCTCACCAACGGCGGTCTGCTAGGCATCGGAAACCCGGCTCCAGCTTATGCGCTCGATGTCACGGGCGACGTCAACTGCACAGGCGCTTACAGAGTCGATGGAGCCCCCATTGGCTCTCTGACTCCGTGGACGAGCAACATCGACGCGGCGAATTTCGACCTAGCGAACGTCAATGGCATCGGCGTCGGCGGGCCGACTTCTGGCGGCGCGAGGATCACGGTAGTCTCCGACATCCTGCCGGGGATGAGCGTGATCTCGAATCACCCGAGCGGGGCCGCCAGCGTCGGCTTTCAAAATAACGCGGGCAATCTTCTAGTGGTTGGCGTCAACGGCTCGGCGGCTGCAACTTGGCCGAACACCGCCAACCTGAATACCAGCGCGGCGGGCATCGTACTGGGCATGTCGAACGTAGAAAAGTTGCGCGTGAACACGACCGGCGTCGGCGTGCTTCAGTCAAACCCGCAATTCCAGCTCGACGTGACAGGGGACATCAACTGCACCGGGCAGTATCGCGTCAACGGCACGCCGGTCGCACCGATCACAGTGGTTGTGCGTCCCAATCAGATCACGCTCCTGGTGCAGCTCGCCGCGCAAGTGATCTATAGCGGCAGGCCCATCACTCTGCCGCGCGCCGGAAATTCCTGGGTGCGTGTCGATATGTTCGGGCTACTCTACCAGACGGCGGGCACGTCATCGAACTGGCTGATACTCTGGTCGCCCAGCCAGAACAACGCGGCCACCGTCAGCGATCATTACAAATACGGGACGGACCCCTACCTGGGCCAAGCCGGTTTCGACCTCACCTTTGTGATTCCGGTGAGCGGCGACAATCCGCAGCTCGATCTGTACGCTACATGCACCGCCGGTCCCCAGGCCGTGATCCTGGTGGGTGCCAATACGGCGGGATCTACGGCGGAAAGCCAGATGTGCATCGTGTTCAGCGATGCCGGGCCGCGATAAACTGAGCGGATATGTAAGGAGAGTCAAATATGAGCCCCAACCCAGCTATTCCCGGCACCCCGTATCTGACCACGCTCCAGCAGGAATACCAGACCCTGCAGACCAACATCGGTCTGGGCGTGCGTGAGGTGCGCTTCCAGGACCGCACCGTCGTCTATCCCAGCATCGCCGACATGATTCGGGCTTCCAATTACCTCTACCAGGTACTCAACCCGCAAGCGGTGCGGCAGGTGCGCTTCTTCACCACCAAGGGATTATGACGCAGCCGCAGGCCATCGTGTCCGCCCGCGGCAAGTCCGTCATCACCCTGCGTATTGCGCTGATCTCGACGATCCGAACGTGGTTCCTCTACCGGGACGAGGCATTGTGGGCGTTCGTCGGCGGCACCGAGAGTGAGCGGCCGCTCGAGGAGATCGTGATCGGGGACGAGGCGATGACGGCCATTACCGAGGCCAACGCGGCCTGCCGGCGCGCCTGGGCGATGGCTGAGAAGATTGCCAAGGAGACCGAGCAAAAGACCTCGACGGTGATGCGCGAAGCCATCGTGGAGTTATCCGCCAGCGAGACTCCAGCCTTCCCGCTCAGCGTTCCACATATCCCCGGCTCCTTCTAAGTGCTATCATCAGCCCAAGCCATGGCGTCGGCACGCACTATCGGTCGGCTCCACAACCTACCCGAGTCTTCGGCACACACTTCCGCGGTTCTCGACCGGCGCGCGCAAATGGGCCCTTTTCCTCCGCAATACAACGGCTACACCGGCAGCGGCTCGCCCTACGACGCGACCTCCACCGGCCGCCGGCTGGCCAACTGGCAACCGACGCGGCTGGGCCCCACGACATCGCTCTGGTCGACACGCGACCTCATGCTGGCGCGCTGCCACGACGAGGTCCGCAATAATCCGCTGGCCGGCAGCGCGGTAGACAACTTCGAATCGCAGATCGTCGGCAACGGGATCAAGCCGAAGTGGAATTTGAGAAATCCCGAGCTGAAGAATCTGATCGAGCGTGAATTCCAGCTGTCAGCGCTCAACAATACCATCGATTACAACGGCCTGAGCGACTACTACGGCCTGCAGGCGCTCGCCTGTCGCGAGATCTTTGAGGCCGGCGAGGTCTTTGTGCGGCGCCACATCCGGCCCGTTGGCTGGTCGGCGAATCCTAACGTAAAGCAGCCTGTGCGTGTGCCCATTCAGTTCCAGCTGATCGAAGCGGAGCAGTGCCCCATCTGGCTGAACATCACTGCCACGACACCCGGGCCCATCGTCTCCAAACCCGGCTCGTCGATCCGCACCGGCATAGAATTCGACAAAGACGGCCGGCAGGCCGCGTTCCACATGTTCAAGGAACATCCCGGCGAGACCATGTTCTACACGAGCTCGGCGCTGCAGTTCATTCGCGTGTCGAGCGACTTCCTGATCCACTGCTACAAGCCGCTCCGCGCGGGACTGCTGCGCGGTCAGCCGCATCTCGCGAACGTTCTGGTGCTGTTGCATGAGCTGTCGAAGTACAGCGATGCCTGCGTGGTCGGCAAGGAAATCCAGGCAATGTTCGCGGGATTCATCACCAAGCTCAATCCGGAGGGTGAGGTGCTCCCGACCAATGTGGCGAATGCCAGCACCGGGCCGGCCGGCTACCCCTATGGTTACGGAACGCCCGAGATCCGCCTGGGCGAAGTGGAGTCGGGCTCCATGAACTATCTGGCGCCCGGCGAGAGCATCACGTTCCCCAATTTGCCTCAGAATAACGATCTGCAGACGTTCATGAGCGTCATGATGCACCAGTTTGCCGTAGGTATCGGTGCGACCTACGAGCAGATCACCGGCGATCTGCGCGGCGTCAACCTGTCCTCGATCCGCGCCGGTGTGCAGGATGCGCACAGAAAGTGCGAGCAGTTCATTTACAACGTCCTGGTGACGCAGTTCTGTGCTCCGACCCTCCGCTGGTGGCTCGATGAATCGGTGCTGTGCGGCCGGCTGAGTCTGCCCGGCTACGCGGAGGAGCCCGAGCAGTATACGGACGTGACATGGACAGCGGCGGGCTGGCCCTGGCTCGATCCGGCGAAGGATATCGAGGCCAAAATGACGTCGGTGCGCTGCGGCTTCACATCGCGCGAGACGGTATGCGCCGAGACGGGCGAGGATGCTTCGGCCATCGATCAGCAGCAGGTAAGGGACAACCTGCGGGCCGATGCCGCAGGCCTCGTCTACGACTCCGATCCGCGCAAGATCCTGGTGGGCCGCGAGGCGAACCCCATGGTGCAGGAAGAGAACACTCCCGAGGCCCAGGACGAAGACGCGCCGGAACCCGGAGCGAAGGCGCCGCCCGGCAAGTCTGGTATCATGCGGACCAAGTGATATGAAGTCTCCATTGATTCACGTCGCTGCGATGGTTTTTAATGAGCCACTCGCGATTCTCCCTTCAAAATTAGAAGCCATCCTGCAGGCCATCGGGCCCAGGCTGGGTGCCGACGATGGCGCTCTCCAAGCACTGCTCAACGCGCACGCCATCCCGGCCCAGCCTGCGCTGATAGGGAATGGCTGGCCATACGCCGCAACGAGAATGGAGACATACACAGTATCGGGCAGCAACGTGATCATCGCCGCTCAGATGCCCGACCCGCAGGACGGCAGCCCACAGCAGAACGAAAAGCCGTACCGGCTGACGCCCGAAGGCATCGCGGTGATTCCCATCCGCGGCACGCTCATGAAGCGGTTCTCGTTCATGTCGGCGGCTTCCGGGTGCAGCTCGTACGCACAGCTGCAGCAGGCCGCCACGGCCGCGCTGGCCGATCCCCAGGTGAAGGCCGTGCTGTTCGACGTCGACAGCCCTGGCGGCACCACGCACGGCTGCTTCGAGTTGTCCGATGCGCTCTTCCAGATGCGCGGCGAGAAACCGATGTGGGCCATCGCTAACGATCTGGCTGCGAGTGCGGCGTACGCTCTGGCGAGTGCGGCCGACCGGGTATGGCTCACGCGCACCGCGGGTGTCGGCTCGGTCGGCGTGTTCGCGCTGCATGCCGATCAGTCAGGCCTCGATTCCTCGGCCGGCGTGAAGTTCACGTACATCTTCGCCGGCGACAAGAAAACCGACGGCAACCCGCATGAAGCGCTGACCAAATCGGCGAAAGCCGATATCCAGGCCGAGGTGGATCGTGAGTACGCCATGTTTGTCCAGTGCGTGGCGCGCAACCGCGGCTTCGCCGGCGGCACCGCGGAAAAAGTCCAAAAGACGGAGGCAGCGGTATTCTTCGCGCAGAATGCCGTGGGATTGCTGGCCGACGAGGTCGCCACGTACGAAGAAGCCCTAGAGGCGCTGACCGCCAAAGTCAACGGTTCCAAAGCGAAGGCCTCTGGAAAAGTTGCGTCCATTGGCGCAGTGGGCAATAATGCACCTAATGCTGGGGGTGAAGTAATGCCCGCGATCGCACCGCACCATACCGCCACATCGGATAAGGGATGGAGCGGGCCGCGCGCTAAAAAGAACCTCCGCCAGGGTGAGAATGCCGGCTACTACCGCAGCGCGTATGCCTTCGCCAAGCCCGGCGGCGATCCCCAAACTAAGGCCGGCTACACCTACATCCACCACGACGTTTCATCCGGCGGCGACGTCGGCGCCGCGAACATCAAAGCGTGCCAGACCTCCATCGGCGTGTTGAACGGCGGCCGGGCCGGCACGGTCTTGAAAGGTGGCGACCGCAAGGGAGTTTATAACCATGTCGCGACCCATCTCCGTGATGCCAAGCTGGATCCCGCGCCGCTGGCTTCATACGAGGACTACATAAAATTAGTGCTGGATTTCGCTCGCGAAACCGGCGACGTCGAGCTGTTCGAGAAGGCTAACATTTTCCTCCTCGCAGGTGAGGAGTCAGAAGGAGAACCCATGGCCAAAAGTACCGAGGACATGAAGCGCGCAAAGGCGGCAGATGAAGATGCCAAGGCCGTCGCTGCGGACGACGACGATGAGGAAGACGATGACCAGGACGACAAAAAGAAAAAGCCGTCCGACGACGACGACACCGAAGCTGAGAGTCGGCGGGGCAAAAAAGGCAAAAAGAGCGAAGCCAAAAAGCAGGACGACAGCGACGATGACGACGACGACGACGACGACAAGGACAGCGCCAAGAAGGGGCGCCGATCGTCGGTGACTGAGATCCCGGTCGCAGCCAATGCCCCGGCCAAGCAGATCGCAGAGCTGTGCCAGATCGCCGGCGCGCCCGAGCTGGCGGCGGAATACATCATGCGCAGCTTCACCGTCGAAAAAGTGATCGAGAAGCTGAGCGCGCGGCGCGCCAAGGCCTCTGCCGAAGGCAGCGTCAACTCCTATGTATCCGGCGATGCCGGCGCCGGCGCCGCGCGTGCCTCGGTCGATCAGGCTATCGAGCAGGCGCGTGTGATGAGCGCCAATTCGGGGGGCAAGCTGACGCAGTCGCAGTGCATGGAACGGCTGATGCACAGCAACCCTGATATCTACAACGGCTACCTGGAAGAGCGCGGCAGAGTCGCTTCTCAGGTGGCATTCACCGGCGGAGGCCGGGCGCTGACCGAGTACGTTCTCGGCCAGCAGCGGCGCTACATGGCGAATCTCGGCCTGAGCACCATCATTGACGATGTGCCCACCCGGCGGGCGATGTAACTAAGGAGGAACGATGCCGTACAACGAGGGTTTACTTAATACTTATACGTCACCCGCGGGGGTTGACATGAGCGGCATGCAATTCTACGCCGTTTCGCTGGGCTCCTCACCTCCCGGTGTTGTTCTCGGCCCTGCTCAGTCGGGCAGAGGAATTGCGGGTGTGCTGCAAAATAATCCGCTGCAGGGGCAGGCCGCCGAGTATCAGAGGGAAGGGATCACCAAGGTGGCCATCAGCGCCAACCAGACGATTACCGGCGGAACCTCTTTGCTCCAGGTGGATGTCGGCTCGACGCTCACCGTGGCGACCACCGGAACGGTCGTGGCGCAGGCTTTGGAGAGTGTCGGCCCGGTGGCGCAGGTCATGATCATCAGCGCCATGCTCATGGTATCCAACGCACCGACGCCCTAGGTTTTTGATTTTGTAAGTTCCCCGGCGAGTGCCGGCCCTGGGCCTGGACGGGTAGGCCTTAACTCCCAAGTGATAACATCCCGCCACCCCTGAACGCGCACATTCCGTGCGCGTTTATCCCAATTTACTTTGGATGCCGGTCTTCCGGCGAGGAGTGTAGGAACTATGGCTCAGCCCACGATGAGCGACTTGCATGTCAATGCTCTTTTGACAGACATGAGCGCCATGTATTCGCAGGAAGCTGACACCTTCATCGCGCGCGACGTATTCCCAATCGTGCCGGTCACTAAGGTGTCCGACCGGTATGTCGTCTATTCGCGCGCCGACTTCAACCGCAACCAGATGGCGAAGAGGGCTCCCGGCACCACCGTCAAAAACATCGGCTACCGGGTCGACACCAACCCGACGTACCTGTGCGACGTCTGGGCTCTCGGCAAACCGATCGACGATCAGGTGCGTGGCAACGCGGACAGCGTCTTCAACCTCGATCTGGAAGCTACGCGCCTGCTCACCACGCAGTCGCTGATCAACCGCGAAGTGCAATGGATGAGCGCGTACTTCCAGCCGGGAGTCTGGTCGAACCTATGGACCGGCGGCGCGTCCAACAGCGGGACCGGCTATCCACAGGTCCCGCCGGCATCGAACGCCAGCAGCTACACCTTCATGGTCTGGTCGAACGCCAACTCGACGCCCATCCAGGACGTGCGCACCATGAAGCGCCTCGTGCAGCTCACCGCCGGCGGCTTCCGACCCAACAAGATGGTGATCGCGCGGCCGGTGCTCGATGTGCTGATCGACCATCCCGAGTTTGTGGACCGCGTCAAATACGGGCAGACTGCGCCCAAGCCGGCAAAGGTCGTGCTGGAGGCACTCGCCGAGATCTTCGAAATGGACACGGTGCATGTGTCCGACAGCATTTACAACACGGCTCCTGAAGCGGCGGGCGTCAACTCCGGGGCCACCTATGTTCCACCCGCGTACAATCAGGGCGTCAACGCCAATGAGAGCAACGTGTTCATTGCCGGGCCGAACGTATGGATCGGCTTCACCCCCCGGGCGCCCGGCATCATGACGCCGGCGTGCGGCTATACGTTCAGCTGGACCGGGTATTTCGGAGCCACGGAGGCCGGCGAGCGCATCAGCAGCTACTACTTCCAGCCCGACCGCTCGACTCACGTCGAAATCGAGTCAGCCTACGCGCAGAAGGTGATCTCGCCCGACATGGGCGGTTTCTTCTCCTCGTGCATTTAGGGAGGGGGCAATGGCAACACCAGTCGTCACCTTGACCTTCGACACTACCGAAGATGCGGCGCTCATGAGCTATGCGCTCACGGCTTATTTGCGGCTGTACGCGATTGCCTCTTCGGAATCCCAGGCGATCTGCGAAGCTGCGGTCATTTCGATCCACGATCAGCTGCGGAATCCCCCGGAGCCTCCAGAGCCAGAAGGGCCTGATCGATGATCCACCAGCTCATCCCATGGAACATTCTGACGCGCACCGGCGTGATCCCGCCGCTCAAGGTGGCGCGGCGCGATCTGGTGCTGGGCGAAGTGATCATCCCGGTGGGCACCACGGTCGATCCCGAGGTCTTCCCGCTGCAGATCCGCAGGCAACGCCTGCGCCAGTTCTACGAGATGCGGCTGCTTGAGCTGGTCGATCCTCCCCGGGATTCGCGTCAGTTCTACCGTGAGCGGCAGGCGCCGGAACCTGTCGAGCCACCGATCGCGCCCGTCACACCGGTCGCTTCCCGTATCGTGGCCGATCTGCCAGGGGTGGATGTGGCCGAGCTCGACGACGTGCCGCGGAAGCCGCCGAAAGGAGCCAGATAAAGTGGACTTCGATTCGCTGGTCGCGACGATGGACAACACGCTGGTCAACACCTTCCAGAAGGTCGATCCGGTGGAAGGCGTTCTCGAGGTCACGCTGCACGGCAGCCCCGACGGCAGCGACGATACTACCGTGCCCTGCATCGTCAAGAACCCGATCATGGAGGAAGACTACACGCCCGGCACGCAACCCGGCACTAAGATGCTCGTCCTGTTCATTCCCGCGTCGGCCGGCGTAGTCGCGGTGCTCGGCTACACGGCGACTTATAACGGCGTCGATTACGACGTCGTGCAATCCGACGCTGACCGATGCGGAGGCGTTCACATCCGCATGCGCGGACGCACGCAACCCTGGAACACGTAAATGCTCGATCCGGACCTGGTGTTGAATTCGATACTGGCTTCGCTGCAATCCATTCCGCAGCTCGCGGTGGAGCTGGGTGCGCCTACGATTCCGGCCACCGATTCGATCACCGGCCACTTCTTCTATTCGGGTGAGGAGAACTCTCTGATGCGGTCGCTCTCGCAGATGAAGAGCCCGTCCATCACTGTGGCTTATCTCGATCTGGTGGGCGGCAACTTCGACGGCATGACGGTGTGGAAGCACCGCGTGAACATGTACCTGCGGCCGAAAAACAAGGCCAGCAACGGCACCTCCGCGAGCGCTCAGCACCTGTACTGGCTGGCGATGAACCTGCCGATCTCGGTGCCGCAGATCGCCAACAATATCCGCTCGATCGAGCTGGCCGATTTCAACCTGCAGCTCATGGATACGCCGACCTTGCTGCATCACACCGATGAGCTGGGCCAGGATTTTTTCGTCTCGACCATGGTCTTCCCCGAGAAGGGGGACGTGGGCCCGAGCGGTGCTACTGAGCTTTGCATCGGGCCCCCCTTAGTCAACCATAGCAAGCAATACGGCACGTCTCACGACCATACACAACGAGACCAAGCAATAGACTTGGCCTGATTATATGGCATCCGTAGGAGGAAGTAGTAATGGCTAGCAGAATTCAGTCAAAGATTCTAGGCTTAGGCCTCGACGCGCAGACAGACATCAGCGTGCCCTCCCAATCTTTCCTTCGCTTCCGCCAGCTCAACGCCGAGATCACTCCGGTCGGGTATCTCACCGAGAATGACGCGGCGGAAATCGGCAAGGGCAACGAATTTATCTCGTCGACTGGCGTGTATCCGGTGTCCTGGAGCCCGCTCGCGCGCATCGACAAGTATTCGTCTGCGGAGTTCATGTGCTGGGCGTGGGCCTATGCATTGGGTGGTGTCAGCGAAGCTGCCGGCGTCTACACCATCGTGCCGCTCGACCCGTGCATCGATGGCATCCAGGGGCCGCTTTTCAGCGTAGTGGAACAGGTGTGCGATTCCGGCGGCATGGCCGTGGACAACGCCTACGTCGGGTGCGCCGTCGAGGACGTGACGTACGAATTTAATTACGGCCCAGGCCGCCAATCCGGTAAATGTACGGTGAACTGGGTCGGCTCGGGGATCATCGACTCGCCCTCTGGCGTCGTGGTGCCTCCATCGACCGATGAGAACTACATGCTCTCGGCGGGTATGCAGCTGAACATCAACGGGGTCGATTACGTCACCGCGAAGACTGTTCTCTCGGGGACGCTCGCCTGGAAAAACAACCTGCTGGTCGGGCCCGGCTTCTATCCCGGCAGCGGTCTGCAGGAGGGCGCAGCGGTTCGTGGCCGTCTGGAGTTCGGCCCGCGCGCCAGCACCTTCACCTTCACCGCGCGCTTGCTCAAGAACTCGGTCGAATATCAGCTGCTGATCTCGGCCACGACCGGTACTGCGACTCTCACCGTCCAGTTCGACGCCACGCACAACATGACCTTCAACTACCCGAGCATTCAGTACGAGACGGTCGTGAACGGCGAGCAGGACGGCATTGTCTCGGTGACGGTGACGGTTGCCACCAAGTGGGACCCGACCAACGGCCTCGTAACCATCACCAGCCAGTGCGGCATCACCGGCATCGCGCAAGTGATCACGCCGACCGTGCCAGCAATCTCGCCGACGAGCCAGAACATCCTGGCGGGCGGCGGCAGCGGAAATGCGTTCCAGGTAATCAGCGCCGGGTCGGTGAGCCCGTGGACGGCTGCCACGACCGATGCGTGGATCACGATCGACTCCCCGTCCGGTCCCACAACCGGAGACGCCACCGTAACCTTCTCGGTCGATCCACAGGGCACCGGCGATCCGGCGCGTGTCGGCACCATCACGATCAGCGGCTTCGCTCTCACCTTCACGGTGAATCAGGCCGCGGGGTAAATTCAGGGGGTCTCAATGTACGGCGAACTGGACTTGATCAAGACGACGCAGGGCGGCGAAGTGGCGGCGATCCCCATCGTGATCGCCAACCCGCCCAAGGCCGCGGCACTGCGGCTGCCGACCGCGGAAGAGATCGCCGCCTACACGGCCAGCATCCGCCAGCTCATCCGGCGCATCGGCCGCCGGCAGACCGAAGAGCAGGACGTGCCCAACCACGAGGCCGAGCGCAAGCTCTTCGAGGCGATCCGCCTGGACAGGACCGGCGAGGAATTCGACGAAGCCGAGATGCGCCACGCGATCGACATCGCGATGCGCCACAACGTTGCCAGCTGTGAGCGCAGCGGCGATCAGTACGTGGTCAAGGTGGTGACGCTCTGGGGCGTCACGCTCCACACCTGCCGCGTGCCCAAGACGGCCGAGCTCCAGACCTACCGCGACCACGTGATTAAGTCGCGCGAGCTGCCGCACAACGTGGAAGAACGGCGGTTTCCTCCCGAAGTGCCGGCGCGGTTTTACGACGCCATCATCCTGTCAGTCGAAGGGTACGCGCCAAATTTCAACGTGGCCGTCGGCACCGTCAACGGCAATCGCCATGCATTCGAAGGTGCGGAATTGAAGGCGATCCTGCCCCAGATCCCGCCGCATCACAAACGCAGTGTGGCGGGGGAAGTCTCAGGAGCGCTCTACGACCTCGACCCGCAGCTTGACCCAAACGCATAGAGCCGGAGGAGTGGCCTTTCCCGCTACCCCTCCGGCTGCTGATCTACCGGCTGCTGCGCGCAGAAGAGCTGTGCCGCGGCGAAGAGGCCGGCGCCGGCGGATGTCCGCTCGCGAGGCTGGTGAAGTGCGTGCCCTGCGAATATCTCTGGGAGCCGGAATCGGGCGACGTGAATGCGCCCGGCGGGTGCCCGAACTGCGGCCAGTGGGCCTCGGTGGTGGAACGCTGCGCGAGCTGCCCGGTGGTGGAGGTGGAGCACTACCGCTCGATCACCGCGACCGGCCAGTTTCTGGATCAGGTGCTGGAGCACGATTTCGATTGCCGGCACTACTCGGTGGACGCCGGCTCGGTGAGAGCCGACATCCGCGAAGGACTGAAGGTACTCGAGGCCGAACGGACACGATGGGAAACCGAATCGCGCGAGAAGGCTGAAGAAGAGCGCCAGGAACGCGCGCGGGTGGCCGCGCTGCAACGGCGGCAGAAGGGATTCTGACATGGCTTTTTTCCAGGTATACACGCGAAACTTCAAGATCACGATTTCGCCCTTTACGACCGATCAGATGATCTCCATCGCGCAATCGACCCTCGATCACATCAAGGCCCGCATCCAGGCGACCGAGGATGTCACCGACTCGCGCGTCAGGCCGCTCAAAGCGAAGTACGCCGAAGAGAAGCGCAAGGGCCGGCACGTAGCGCTGAGCGGGACGACGCTATACCGCGGCCTGCCGGTGCGCAACTGGACGCTGCGCGGCCGCACGCTGCAAAGCTGCAAAGTGAAGTTCGCGTCCCAGGAGAGCGCAACCATCGGGCCGACTTCGGAAGAAGCCAGAAGGATCATAGTCGGGCGCAACAAATACGACAACATGTGGGGCATGTCGCCATCGGATAATCAGGCGCTGACGGCTGCCACGGCGGCGACGATCGCCACGGTAACGCCGGTGAAGGTAGAGACAGAGGGCGGGCTAAAAGCCGCGTAAGAACACTATGGGCTCCTCTTCGCAAGTCGATATCCGCTTCAACCTCGATCTGCAGTCGGCGCAGCAGAAGATCGACCAGCTGAAGAAGGACTTCGTCAAGGCGGTCGAGGACATCAATCACGGCGTGGCGGGCGCCGGCGATCAGTTTCTGAAGCAGCTGGACAGCGCTTCCAAGGATCTGATCCAGAGCAGTACGCGCGCCGGGCGCCAGGTCGAGTCGCAGCTGCGAACCCTGGCGCGCGAAGCCGACACGATCAACAAGTCGACGCTCGATCAGCTCAAGGTCCGGCAGCGGCTGGAGGAAGAGAACTTCAAGACGCTGGGCGCCAACGTTCGCCAGATGGAGCAGCTGGCGAAGTACCAGAAGCAGATCAGAGAGGAAACCGAGAAGACCGTGCAGGCGAGAAAGACCGCCGGCGCGAGCATGGGCGGTCTGCTGTTCCGCGGCGGCCGCGATATCTTCGAAGGTCGGATGGCCTACGGCCTGATGGATTTGGGCAGGGCCGGGTTGCAGCGCAGTGGCCTCGCTGCTGCGTGGGAGAGAGGTGGCCTCAGCGGGATCTTAGGTCGTGGTCCCGCCGCCGCTCCGGCTCCGAGCCCTGTCGCGAGCGTGGTAGGAGCTGCGGCTGCGGGTATGGCGGCTCCTGCTGCCGGCGCTGCTGCCGAGGCAGCCGCCGGCGTTGGTGCGGGCGTCGTCGCCGGTGAAAGTGTGGCTGCAGCTGGCGGGCTTGCGGCCGTTGGGGCAGCTGCCAAAGGCGCGCTGGCCTCCATCTCGGCAACTACCCTAGCCACGGGAGCTCTCGGTGTGGGCATCGTCGGCCTAGAAGTGGCGGGCTTTAAGGCGGCCAAGTCGATGGGCGAATACGCCCTGCGGATTCGCGAGGTCCAGGCCACCACCGGCATGAGCGTCGAGCAGGTGCAGAAACTCGATATCGTCGCCAGGATGAGCGGACGCAGCCTGGACGATATCCAGCGCGGCATGCGCGGCTTCACCCAGGCCCTGGAAGGCGGCGGCGCCAGTGCCGAAAAGGCCCGCAAAGAACTTGAGGCCATCGGCGTCGATGTGGTCGGGTTGATCAACGGCACGGCGGATGTCTATACCGCTTTCCAGAAGATAGGCGAGGCACTCAAAAAGAATCCCGAGTACCTGAAGACCAATATCGCGATGATGGACGTCCTGAAGAGAGGCGGCCTCACTGATATCGAGATGTTCAAGAAGATTGCCGACATAGAGAAAATCACCAGCGGCATTCCCATCTTCGACAAAGACCAGCTGGCCGAAATGGACGACATGCGCGAGAAGGCTGAAAAGATGGATATCGTGTTCGAGTCCATCTGGAATCACCTGAAATATCTTACCGGGGAGATCTTCGTCATCACTGTTAAGGTTGCGAGCAACATCGATAAGCTAACAGACGCGGCGGTCGCGAAAGTTCAGGATTTCCTGGGTCTTGGCGTAACCCCCATGCCTGAGCTGGTGCTCGCCACCCCGCCGGAGGAGGTGGAAAGGCGGAAGAAGGAAGCCGGCTTCGCCGCGCACCTCAAAGAGATCGGCCAGGGCAAGGACAATCTGGAAGGGGCACAGCAGCATCTTGCGGAGCTGAAGAAGAAGCTCACCGAAATGCATGCCGATACCCTTAAAAATAAGGCGGACTGGGTAAAGGACTCCGCTGCCTACCTGCAGACTGAGAAGGACACCAACGACGCGCTTGCGCAACAGGAAGTGCTGGTAAAAAAACTAACCAAGGCCAAATCAGACCAAGCCGCCATCGACGAAACCCTCGCAAAAGGCGAAATTGAAGTTCCCCTGGAAGTCGGCCATCCCTTCGAAACACCCTACGAGCGCCGCTACCGCGAATTCATGTCGCATAAACCCAAGCCCGAGGAGGAAGCGAAATTCAAGAAAACTTACGGCCCCGAGAAAGAGATGTATGAAACCCAGCGGGCCGATGAGATGCAGCGCGCGACGGCGGAGGTGATGCAGGAGCTTGCTCACCAGGAGGCCGCCATGCTGGCGAGCCACGTGCAGCCCACCGAGATCCGCGAGCTGGGCCACCTGGGCGTGACCAAAGAGGACGTCCAGACCGACATCCAGAGACGCGCTGACCAGCGCACCAAAATCGCGCAGGATGCATTCGAGAGCACTATGGACGAAATCGGCAATCGGCCGATCGCCCCGGGCGACGTCAAAAGCCAGAACGCCCAGAACGACGCCATCATCAAGGCCATGGGTGAGCTGCGGATTAAGCTCCGGGATATCGGCCTGGGAAAGCTGGACGACCAGACGAAGCTCAACAAAGACGCGGAAAAACAGGAGCAGGAGCACGTAATCCAGATCTCGAAGATCCAGCTCTCCGACCAGGAAGACCAGATCAAATATCAGGCCCAGCTCGAAGAGCGTAAGGCGCAGCTGCGCACCAAAGGCGAAAGCCCGGCGGCCGGTATCCATGCGTCGCTGGATATCCAGATCAAGGCGGCGCACGAGCTTTACGATCTCAAGGTTAAACAGATCGACCTCGAAGAGAAGGGCTGGCAGAACGAACTCGACCATGCGCTGGCCAAGCACGAGCTGGACAAGGAGCTTTACCGCGCCCAGGAAGAATCCCAGCTGAAGCTGGCCGAGATGCAGAACCAGCAGATCGATACCCTCAAAGGGAAAATCGAGCCCCTCTACAACACGCTATTCACCGATCCCTCGAAGTTCGGCAAGCAGATGACCAAAACCCTGCAGGAAGCCGCGATCCATCCCCTCGTCAGCGGCCTGAGCGACCTGACCGCGCATGCCCTGCATCCGTTGATGTACGGCGCGACCGGCGAGGGCGGCCTCGCCGGCATTACCGGCAGCTTCTTCCACACCGGCGGCAATACTCTCGACAAGTTCCTCACACCTGCGGGATTGCGAACCACAGCCGAGATCACGAATTGGCCTGAAGGCTTCGGCATGACTCGTGCCCCTTGGGCCGGCGGCGGGAAGGCAGCTGCTGCTGCCGCAGAAGAGCCCGCAGCGGTCCAGACTATCGGCGGCGCATCGCGCGAGATGGAAGAGCCGGAGGATCAGTTCGCCGGCGCCTTCGCCAAAGCGAGCCAAGCCACCGGGGTGACCCAGCCGTTGCTGCGCGCGGTAGCGCAAGTCGAATCGAGCATGCGGGCGGGCGCGGTATCGCCCAAGGGCGCGATGGGGCTGATGCAGCTGATGCCCGCGACCCTGAAGGATTGGGGCGTCACGCAGCCCTTAAGTCCGGAGCAGAATGTCATGGGCGGCGCCGAGCAACTGCACCGGCTGCTCGTGCACTACCACGGCAACGTGCAGTCAGCGCTGTCGGCTTACAACATGGGGCAGAAGGCGTACGATACCGCCATGAGCAAAGGCCAGGAGCTGCCGCAGAAGACGCAGGACTACGTCCAGAAGGTCTTCAAGGCATCGGCCGCGCTAGGAGCTCCCACGCCCACGGCAGCGGGAATGCGTCTGACATGGCAACCCGGCATGGGACCAGGAACGTGGGCGCTGCCTCCGGAGCCAGGAGGTGGGCTGCGATTGTCATGGCAGCCAAGTCCACGGCCGGCGACGGCGCCGCCGATCTATGGGCCGCGCCAACCGCCACCAGAAGCTCCGGCGGCACCACCAGTGGAAGCGCCGTCCGAGGCCTATCAGATCCCGGCGCAATTCCCGCGCACCGTTTACGACACTGACATGGGTGGCGGACCCGGCGCCGGCGTCAGCGCGGGCGAAGGTCCCGAGGTGACTAGCGGCTACGGTGCCACCGGTTACGGTGCGTCCCGTCCGCCCGGCCCTTCGCAGGTGCCACAGCTGGTCTCAGCTTTGTCCGGCACACTCCTCAAGGGCTTCTTCGGGAAAGGCGCCGGCGGCGGCGCCCAGTTCGCGCCTGGAGTTCCCTCAGTAGGTGGTGCCGACATTACTCCGCCCAGTGGCTTGAGCGCCTGGGCGAGCCAGCTTAAGACATCCTTTGGCATTGGCACCGAACAGTGGACCAACGCAGGCCTGCTCGGCAAGGCCGGCAGCATTCTAAGCTCCCAGGCGGGCGCGCAAGTCGAGATGGGAGTGGGGATGCCTCTCGCGATGGCGGGCATCACCGGCCAGCTGCGCGGCACCGGCGGCGGCATTGCGGAGACCGCGGGCGGAGGCGCACTGGTCGGCGCCGGCATCGGCACCATGATCATGCCCGGTCTCGGCACCGCGATCGGCGCGGGCATCGGTGCGGTCGCAGGCGCCGGCATCGGTCTCGGTGAGATGCTCGCCGGCGTGGAGAGTCCGCGGCATGAAGCCATCCGGCTGGTGAAGCAGATCTACCACATCGGCATCAACAACGCCACCGCCGACTCGATCGTGAACATCGCCAATCAGAGCTATGGCGGCCGCGTCGGGGTGGCCGTGCGTTCGCCCGAGGTCAGGCACATGCTCGGCCTGTATGCGGCCGGCACCGGGCAGGCAAACCAGTTCCAGCCGGGACTGAACGAGCCCCATGGCGCATCGCTGGTCGAATCCGGCGGGACGTTGTATCAGCAGGCGACGTATCAATACGGCAATGCGTACACCTATGCTTCTTCGCTGCCGGTCTACGGCAACACGCCGGGCCAGCCCACGCACAACCTGGGTGCGCCGGGCGGCGGCGGCAACCTGTCTCTCTCGCTGAATGTCGGCGGAGCGAGCGCCGCGGCGTTCATGACCGGCCAGGTAGTCACCCCGGACGTCGTGCAGCAGCAGTATGCCTCGGCGATGTACGGCAGCACCGGCCGCGTCGGGCAAGCGCTCATGTTGAGCCAGCCGGGGAGCATTGCGGGCTGATGCCATATAACCTCACGCCCGCAGAGGTCGCGCCCGGTGCGGTATTGCCGCAGTCATTGTGTACGTCATTCGTCGAGACCAACGTGTACCCGCTGCTCACCGTCACTTACAACGATGGCAGCTACGAGGCCTCGGTGATCCAGGACGGCGTGAACCCGCCGCGATCGCTGCGCACCTGGGTGCTCGCCAAGCGCATTACCACCGCCCAGCTGACCACGCTCGCGAACTTCTGGAATACGCAGGGCGGAGGACTGAATCCGTTCTATTTTTACGATCCCTTCGGGGTAGCGCCCGGTGAGCAGATCGGCAGCAATTACGATCCCACCGGGTCGAATCAGCAGGGCCGCGCGACGTGCTTCTTCCGCGGCAACTGGGGCCAGCAGACCAACCTGGGACGCCATGTGGTCGGCAATCTCACTCTGGTGGAGGTTGCGTGAATGGCCGATATGGTCGGTCGCATTCAAGTGCCGTTGCCGGTGGCTACCGGGGCCACGTTCCCGCTGGTCTCGGAATATGGCTACGGCATGACGCAGGACTGGAAGGTGGTGGAGCATCGCTTCAACGAGCTGGCCACCATGGGCATCCAGCGTTACGCCGTGGGTTCGGGCGCCCGACGCTTCCAGTTCGTCAAGACCATCCTCACTTACGCCGACCGTCAGAACCTGCTCACCTTCTACGACCTCACGCAGGGCGCGTTCGCCTCGTTCATTTATCCGGTGCCCAACACCGACCGCGCGACCTTCACCAACTACACGGTGGTTTTCGAGACGCCTCCGCTTTCCATTACCCAGCTAACCAATCACGCGCAGACCGGCCTGAGCTTTCTCGAGTACATCGACCCGACGCAGGCGCCGGTGTATACCATCAACTCGATCAATACCCGCTTTCCCACCGATGCCCTGGCGCAGGCACTTGCAAGTGAAGTGCAGGTGATCATCCCGCTGGTGCATATCAAGGCCCGCAACACAGCGGTGCCCGATATCTATTTCTCCGACCGGCGCTGCGGCATCATCGGCTTCCCCGGGACGACCGGCACCCAGCCCTTTCTGCCGCGGCTTACCGGCGTCGGCGTGCCGGGCACGAGCGACATCATCATGTCGCAGTCGATCGACGGCCGGGCCGAGCAGGTGCGCTTCACCTTCGGCAACGCCGACCGGGCGATGTCGCAGCTGGTCAACGACTGCTCACTCGAGTACGCCGAGATCGATATGAGCTTCTTTCACGTCGGCACCGGCGTCCTGCTGCAGCTATGGAAGGGCATGGTGATCACGTGGCAGATCGACGGCACGCCCGTGATGTCCATGCAGTGTTCCGACGGTCTCTACCCGATCACCCAGTCCTACCCGCCGCGCACCGTCTCGAGGCAGTGCTGGAAGCCGTTCAACACGGCTATCCTGCCGGGCTATCAGCCCTGTCCTTACAACACCGTCGGCAGCGGCGGCGATCCTACCAGCTGCGACTATGGCTTCAACTCGGCCAACGGATGTCTGGCTCACGGCATGTCGAATTACTTCGGGGCGCATCCTGAGCAGCCGCAGTCGGTAGTGATCACAGACAACGGGACGGGTATCATCGGCGGCTTCTTCCGCTCAACGGTAACTTCGACCTCGATTCTCTCCGACAGCATCTGGGGAAACCCACTGCCGGAGATCTGGTGTAACGATCTGGGCTCGCCGCAGCGCGCCTTCTGGGCGAACTGCCTGATCGCCGCGGTGCGCGATGAGTCCGACTACGAAGACATCCTGGGCATCGTGGGCGTGGGCCCGCTCGGTAGCTTCGAGGGCATGTCCGTACAGACCAACGCCGATGGCTATAAGTTCGTGGTCGCGCCCACCGCCGATGGCTTCTTCCCGCAAGGTTTCAAGGTAGACAGCCAGCTCGACCAGCCCAGCATCCAGCCGAACATGGGCCTGCGGCAATCGGTCGGCTACGATCCCGCACTGCTGGGAACGAGCCCACAGGAGGGCATCGACGCCTTCTCACTCGGCCAGGGCACGCCGCAGCGCTGGGATGAGTTCGATCCCGTTTACTCGAACGACGGCACGCCGAATTCGATCATCCCCTACGCGGCGGGCACGGCGCTGACCGAGGTCCGCTATCTCACCTCCGCGGGCACCGGCCTCACTCCCACCACCGCCGAATCGCACAGCATGCAGGTGCCGATCCGCTTCGGCCTGATCGGCTCGGTGTTCGACGTCAACGGCAACCGCACGCTGGAGCCGGGTGTCATCAATCCGTTCTGGGTCGGCGCGAACGCTTACTTCCGCGCGCTGGGGATTCAGAGCGCGGACGCGGCCACGCAACTCAACTACATCGTGCTCGACTCGCTCACCAATGCACAGGGCATGGGCGCCGCGGACATCGCCAACATCTGGGTTCCGCCGGTGGTCGGGGACGCGGTCGCGGCCTTCATCGTGACGCCTGCCGGGCAGGCGCTGATCTCCCCCAATCTCGACTACTACAACAACACCTTCACCTACCAGGAGAGCTCCGGCACCATCGTGTCGATATCGATCGGCGCTGCCGAAGACGCCGGCTACGTGATCCGGCAGAGCCAGCCCAACCAGGAGCTGCAGTTCATGTTTCAGGGCACCATCGCCCAGTTCAAGCCGTTCCGCGACTGGCTCAATGAGATTCTGAATTGCTGCCTCGGTTTCTGGTGCTTCGAGTTCGGAGCACTGAAGATGGGCATCCGCTACTCGGCAGTGCCGACCGATTCCTTCACGCTCGGCTCGATGCTCTATCAATCGCTGGTCATCTCGCCGATCTCGGCGCAGTTCGAGTATCTGAAAATCAGCTTCGCCAACGTCGAGCTGCAATACCAGCAGGACCTCGCCGAATACCAGGACAAGGATCACGCCGCTTATTACAGCCGCGCCGGTACGCCGCTCACCTCCAGCATGAATTCGGTCGGCATCTCGACGCTCTCGCAAGGCCTGCGGGTCGCGGTCTCGCGCACGCGCGAAGAGATCGGCGGCATCCTGCGCGGCGTGCCATATAATGGCGTCCCCGATGTCACGACCAACCCCTACATCGAGTGGGACAACAACAAGCACGTCGCCTTCAACAGCACGCTGCTCGCTCTCAACAACGAGGTCGGGCAAGTCATCTCGGTGACGCACCCCGATCTGCCCACCTACCCCGGTGCTCATCCCGGCAGCAGGGCTGGCAGCAACGGCCCATTCCCGCCGAACACGTGGCCGTACCGCATCAAGAAGTGGATGCTGCACTCCGATTTCAGCGTCTCCATCCTGGCCGATTCCTGCGTGGACTCGATGTACGATCTGGAAGTCGGGCCGCAGCCCACCGGCGCGCCGGTGCGACCGCTGCCGGTCATGTTTTTCCCCGAACCACTCGGCCAGTGGGCCCCGTATCAAGTCCAGGCGGATCCCAACGATGCGCTCTACCCGAACGAGTTCTCGTTCAACCTGAGGCAGACGTTCTCGTATGCCGCCGATGGCACATTGCTCACCGCCGCCGAATTCGCGGGCGCGTTGCCGGTCAATCAGTTCATCCCCAATTGCGGTGCGCCCAATGTGAAGGCAGGCAGCACCAGCTGGGCGACGACCGGCGGCTTCCTTCCCGGCGGCACCACGGTCTTCGTGCAGGTGGCGGCCTGCCTCGTGGACACTACGCAGACTCCGCCGGTTGTTCAGCAATGCAGTCCGCCGTCGGAGGTGCTGATCCTCCAGGTTCCCTACGGCACCGACACCAACACCATCACGCTGAACAACATCCTGTGGCCGCAGGTGGCCGGGCTGAACGGCTGGATCTTTTATTGCAACACCATCGAGGACATGATCTGCGGCCAGGAGAGCGGCTTAGGCCAGCCGAGCTCGATTACCTTCACGGGGCCAATTCAACGGCAGACGTACTCGGTTCCGGACTACGACGTAGTGACTCTCCAACTGCAGGCCTCCGTGCTGATCCACGGCGGGGTGATCGGCGCCGGCGTCTACACCGTGACCAGCTCTCCGCCTACTATCTGGGCGCCGGCCTCCGCCGATCTGACCGGCCAGGACAACTGGGCGGGCCGCGTGCTTGCCATGATCGGCCGGCAGCAGGGCGACGGCATCGCGCCGTTTAGCGCGTTCAATATCACGGCCTTCGATCCAGCGACCGGAACCTACACCCTGGACCGCGATCCTACGGCGGGGCAGAACCCCGTGCTTCCCGGCGATGTATTTGTAGTCTGCACCTACGGTGTGCCCAACTCCGCCAACCCGTATGTGGTCACGGACCCCGGCTTGAGCAATGCCACCAACGTTCCGCCGCACACCGGCGAGATGATCGACGATCCCAACCGCGTCGGCCAAATGATCCGCGTGATCAAGGGCACGTCGCGCGGGATGCAGGCCAAAATCGTCAGCAACACGGCCACCAGCTACACCGTCGACCAGCCGCTGCCGATCGATGCCACGAGCGTGTGGGTGCTGTGCAAGGCCTCCTGGGATTATACACAAGCCGTCGCGATCAGCAATTCCGATCCTGAGAAAGTTACCCTCACCCCGGTCGAGATCAACAATTATCTGGGTCTCGCGCTGCTCTGTGAAGGCGTCACCATCGCGAGCGAAGGCGGGACTGTCAACGATGCCGACGCCTGCGTGAGAATGCTGTATATACCGGGCGTGCAGGGCACCCAAACGGTTGCGAGTTGATATGGCTACTCTCGACTACTACGTCAAAATCACCGACCGGTTGCTGAAGTTCGACACCACCAACGGTGATATCGTCGCCATCCTGCAGCCGTTCGCGTCCACGCCCAACGCACCCCTGGAGATTGCCAAGGTCAGCTACGCCGACGGCAACACGGTCACGGTCACCGCCAACCCTGCGACGAACGACTTCCTGCTGCCGGATGGCTCGACCTCGATCGTGCTCGACGATGCCTCCAACACCGTGTACATCAAGATCCCGGGCGATGGGGCTTCGCCAGCGTACGTGAACTGGGGCGGCGGCGGTGGCGGCGGTGGAGGCGGCGGTGGAACGGTGATCGTAGCCGCGCCGCCGGTCACCATCGACCCGCCAGCCGAGGTGATCCCGCGCCAGGACGGCGAGGTCGAAATCGACGTCGAGTGGATACCAGACCCGACAGCGGTCCCCACCAATTTCGTCGGCGTGAAGGTGTATCTCGAAGACCCGGATATCAGCAGCGGGACGCAGGCACCGCTCGACGGCACGACGCCACTCGACGGGTCGGCGCAAGTGAGCGGAGCGTGGGCACCGGTCTTCCAGAACGACTCCTCGCTCGCGACCGGCGGAACCGTCGGCGTGGCGGTGGTGGTCATTCCCAAGCGGGCTGCCGATCGCGACATCCGCATTTACCTCGCGTCCTTCGGCCCGTACACGCAGCCGCAGCTCACGCGCGCGAACCAGCCCAACCCGACCACCAACATCATGGTGGACGTGCCCGGCCTGACGACCGGCGAAGGCGGCATGGAATATGCCTTCCTGATCACCAATCCGGGCGTGACCGTCGGCACCAATTACAACCGGCCCGACCCCAACTACGTTCTGACCTTCACTTACACGCCGCCCGATCCGACCACTCCCATTCCGCCCAACATGAACGCCTTCGGCAGCGTCCGCATCGTGTTCGTTCAGGTCAGTACCGGCGACGTCAACCCGCAGTTTCCCGGCACCGACAGCGGGCTCAACATCACGCCGCAGTGGGATTCAGGCTTCAAGAGTCCGCTCTACACACCGGCGGTTGCTGGCTCTCAGTTCCGCTGTTACTTCTGCTCGGAAGACATCCTGGGCAACATCGACACTCTGGTCGAAGGCGTCACTCCGTACGCACTGGCGATTGTGCCGCCGGTCCCCAGCGCACCCGACGTCACTAACTTCACACTCTCCAACCCGACGATGATCTGGCAGCTCGATGGCTCATTTGTTGCGGAGTGTACTCTGGCCTGGAACCTGCCGACTGCTGCCGCCGGTGGTGCGCGTTACGCGGGCGTGTTCATCTATCTGGTCGATGTCACCGGCACGGTTCTGCCGCTGACTCCGTTCCCGCAGGCACTGACCGGCGCACAGAGCAATGTGGATACCGGTTTCCTGCTCGCGATCTCGTTCGTTCCGGCGAACCCGGAAATGTGGACCCTGGCGGCGATCAGCGAGAATTCAGCCGGCGTGCTGGCCGATAACCCCGCCTTATACGGCGTGGCGGGCGGCAGCTTCCATTCGCCGACGGTGACGTGGAACATCGGGCCGCCGCAGCCAGGCGGGGTTTGCCAGGAGTATGCGCCGTTCGTAACCATCGATTCCGGCGCCACGGCGACGGCTACGCCGACTCTGTCTGCCGATGGTGTCGGCATGGTCAGCTTCACCGTCGGCACTTGGACTGATCCGGCGAGTAACCAGTTCGGCAGCGCCGAGGTGATGATGGTGGTCAATGGCGACGTGACTGCGCCAGCGTATACGTGGCCGGTCCCGGTCGGCGCTACGTCGTTCACCACTCCAGCCATACCGAGCTTCGGCAATCTCGGCGAAACCGTGCCGGTCGATTTCTACATCGTCAGCCAGGATCCGCAGGGCAATACCAATTCGCTGTGCCCGGGCACCACGCCGGTCATCCCGATGGCGGGCGGCTACACGCCCACCGAAGGCGCGATCATTCCAGCCCGTTCCGGCTGGTTTGACCCCAGTCAGTTTCAGTGGCCTACGACCGGCGCGTTCAACGCTTATCAGTTCGCCGCGCAAATCGTCGACGTCGGCTCGACGCTGGTCGTGGGCGGCGCACCGGCATCGTTCGGCAACTCGGACAACGGGCAGATTGCGGTGCTCAATAGTGCTGGCGGCCTCGTCGCCTGGATGGGCATGCAGCAGCCCGTGCAGGGCAGCGGCGCGCCGCTGTTCGGCGCGTGGTTCGCGCAGCTCTGGGTCGGCGGCTCAAGCCCGCTGACTGCACCGCTGTTCATCGACACGCAGGGCATCATCGAGGTCGGCGGCATCGCTGCGGCGCAGGGCGCGCTCTATCCGTACATCAGCGTTCGCGATGCCAGCGGCTACGAGAAAGGCCGCATCGGCGCGTCACTGACCGCGCCCAGCGGGCCGTCTGATGGTATCGGTGGCTCGCCGCCGGCGATCACGGCAGGCGGCTGGTTCATGGAATTCGCGGCCGGCGGCAGCAACATCAGCAACTGGTGCGTGGCCATTACGCCCGCAGCAAACGCGATGGGCAGTGATTTCAACATGCGAAATTTGACGCTGCTGGAGATCAACTACGCGGCGAATTCGTCGGGGAACAACAACCAGGAGTACAACATCGACATCGGCAACTCCGTCTGGGTCGGTGTCGGGCTGACCGGTGAGTGGGTGTTTCCCGGCATGCATATCTATGAGGTCGACGGCTCCGGCAACGATTTCGGCGCGACCTTTCTGAATCGCGGCATGGTGCTGCGCGGGCACGCTACGCAGAACTACACGCCGATTGTTACGCTGGTGACCTTCAACGGTCTTGCAAGCGGCTCCGACGGGCCGCCCTTCAACTTCTACGGCGAGCTGACGCTCTATAACCCGCTCTCGCCCTATGACGTGGCCATCGACATGAGTTCAGGGCAGTATGCGGGTGGCGTGATTTCGGGCAATCCGTACATAACTGTGTTCAACGAGAATGGCGCGCGCCAGTTCTGGGTGGACGTGGCCGGTAACACCTTCCAGGTCGCGGGCCTGCTGCAGGGCATATCAGGAGCCCCGATCAACGCGATTGCGCTGAACATCAATGGCATCGCGGTCATCAACGCCAGCGGCGACTGGATAGGTCCATCAGCTCCTGGCGGGAGCCAGACGCCGTGGCTGACGAACATCAACGGAAACGGCTTCGCCCTGACCAACGTTGCCACCGTCTCGGCGACTCAGTTCGAAGCCTACGCGGCAGGCGTGCTGGTGATCAATAATTACGGGCAGTTCATCGGACCCGGAATCAACGTCGGTTCCAACGGCATCGGCTGCGCGTCTCTCACCACGCTGGAGGCTGGGTATAATTCATCGCAAGGTCTCGGCACTATCGACTGCGGGGACATCAACTCGCAGGGCAACATTCTCACCTCGCAGAGCATCGAGGCCGAGGCAACGGTAGTGGCCGCACAGTACGGCGTCTACCAAGTGGGGTATCCGCCGAATAACGGAAATTTTACCCTGGACTTCACGGATAATACAGGCACGGCCCATCAGCTTGTGTTCAGGGGCGGAATCTTTTGGAGTGGTTATTGAGGAGAATCAAGTCATGGAAAAGAGCTATCAATTAGAGCAACGCGAAGTGGCTAATCTTAGCCAGCTTGAGCAGGAACGGACCCAGGCACTGGCCATGATCGGCGCACTTTCGCTCGACATGGAACAAGCCAAGAAAAACCTGGATTCATCAGCAGAGCGACAGAAGGCCTTCGTCAGGCAGGCGCTGGCGAATCGCGGGATCGACAAATACGAGAACGCGAGAACGCAGCAAGGCACGCTGTTCGTCTCTTTGTCCGATCCGCCGCCGGATCTGGCGAAGCCGGAAGTGGTGCGGAACATCCACGACCGGCCCAACGGGCCCGTGCATAACACAACGGAGTAAGGCCGTCTCGCAGCGCAGCCGCACTTCCAAAGCAAAGGAGGCAAGCCGTGGCGTGGCTATCTAGGAACAACTTCACTCCCAGCGACTTCTTGCAGGCCACAGATTTGAATAATCTCGCAAACGATCTTCAGACCTGGGGCGGGAACGTGAACGGCGGCGGTTACACACTCAGTAACGTAATACTGCCTGGATCTCAGCTCCCGTTGACCACTCTCGGCGATCTCGTTGTGTATGGGCCGACCGGTGTCACGCGCCTGCCGGTCGGCACCAATGGGCAGGTACTGACGGCCGATTCCACTAAGCCGGATGGACTCGGCTGGGAAGCACCTCCAGGCGGCGGCGGTGATGGCGGCGGCGCGGTAGATAGCGTGTTCGGGCGCACCGGCAATGTGGTCGCGGTTGCCGGTGACTATTCGGTGGGCGACGTCACCGGCGCGATGGCCGACCCGCTGACCACGCTCGGCGACCTCGTGGTATACGGGCCGTCAGGCACTACCCGGCTCGGCGCCGGCACTGCCGGGCAGGTGCTGACGGTCGGCGGCCCTGACGGCGTGGGTTGGGCGGCTGCGAGCGGCGACGTAACCAGCGTCTTTGGCCGCACTGGTGCGGTCGCCGCCGCCGCCGGCGATTACACGGTTGCACAGATCACCGACGCAATGCCCGATCCGCTAACGACGCTCGGCGATCTGGTGGTGTACGGAGCTGGAGGTGTGACGCGCCTGCCGGTCGGCGCGAACGGGCAGGTGCTCACGAGCGATAACGCCACAGTGGCCTGGGCATATCCAGTCAGCGAAGTGGTCAGCGTGTTTGGCCGCAGCGGCGCGGTAGTGGCGCAGGCCGACGACTACACAGTCGCGCAGGTCACCGGCGCGATGCCCGATCCGCTCACAACCTTTGGCGATCTCCTGGTGTACGGGGCAGCAGGAATCGCGCGGCTCGGCGTCGGCGCGAATGGGCAGGTGCTGACCGCGAATAACGCCGCTGCCGACGGGCTGGCGTGGGCACCGGCCAGTCCATTGACGACGCTTGGCGATCTCCTGGTGTACGGCTCGTCAGGAGTCGTGCGGTTGCCGGTCGGCACCAACGGGCAGGTGCTGATGGTTGATGCTGGAGACCCACTCCTGCTGGGCTGGGCAGCGCCGCCCGACGGCGGCGGTTCCGGCGGCGCGGTAGACAGCGTGTTCGGGCGCACCGGCAACGTGGTCGCGCAGCCGAACGATTACGACGTCACAGACGTCAACGGCGCGTTGGCTGATCCAACTACTACCCTGGGGGACATCATCGTTCACGGGCCATCCGGCATTACCCGCTTAGGCGTCGGCGCGGACGGGCAGGTGCTGACCGCGAATAACGCCGCTGCCGATGGAATTGCATGGGTAAGCGCTGGTTATTGGCAAGGCGGCGCGGGTGGGGCGATCTACTACTCTGGCAATGTTGGCATCGCAACGGCGACCCCCCAGAATGCGCTAGAAGTGAATGGGCTGATTCGAGTTACGGGGAACAATAACGCATCGCCTCCTGTGTCCGGTGCCTGCGTCGAATTTTATTACGACCCCTCACGGGGACTCGGCGCGATGGACGCATTTGATTACACCGCAAATGCGTTTAAGGAGCTGACGATTGACGGTCTGCCGCTGATCCTGAACGAGCTTACCGGCGGCAATGTCGGAATCGGGACGATGGACCCGTCAGTGCTCCTCTCGACCGGGACGTCCGTCCAGACGATCAAGATTGCCACCTTCGATCCGGGTGCAGGGGCGGACACCCTGTATGGCTTCGGCGTGGCCAGCGGCTATCTTACGTTCGGGGCCAACATTGCGGCCACAGGAACACCACAAATGGTGTTGTCTGCGGCGGGCGAGCTTGGCGTCGGAACGCAAGACCCCATTGCTACGTTGCATGTCCTCGGTCCGAATCAGGCCACCGCCGCCATCAACACCGCCAACCTCGCCGGATGCATTCTGGCAGATGACGCGAATGCCGCTGTGAATGCAGGCGGCACGATTGTTTTCAGTGCAGGGAGTTCGGCGTGGCGTTTTGCTGCTATCAAGGCGCTTGCCACCAACGGCAGCGGGAATACGCAGGGCGATCTCGTCTTTAGCACGCGGCACGTGGGTACTGACGGCACGCTTACTGAAAGCATGCGGATCGTCAGCAACGGGAACGTGTCCATCAACGCTCCAAATAATGTCGATTTCCTAAACATCTATGGCATTCCGCCCGGCGGCTATGGCCAGCTTCGCCTGCTTTCGGATAATTACGGTTTCTTTATCCGAAATGACGGTGCGAATGTCTATTTCATGACGACAGCTAACGGCGACCCGTACGGTGAGTGGATATCTCCCTTTCCGATTACGATCGATCTGAGCAACAACTGTGTCGGTTTTCGCTCTGCGCCTGTTTCTGGTTGGGGCGTGGCCATTGACTCCTTGATCGTCTACGGCCCCGGTTATTTCGGCGGCGCCGTGCGCGTTGGCGAAGGATTAACTGTCACTGGTGGTGTGAGCGTGACTGGTGATATCAGTGTCGCTCGCGGTGATGGTACGGGATACGTTATGTATGCGGCTGGCGGCTCAGATATCTATCTCGGATTCAACGGCGAGCAACTCTTCGCGTCAACGTCCCTGTACGTCACCGGTAACATCACCGCCGCTGGCAACTGCAACATCACCGGCCAGTACTTGGTTAACGGTAATCCGTTGCCTACCGGCGGGTGGAATCCCTGGATAGACGACGTCAGCGCAAGCCGCGCCCTGAACACGACCTACACGAACAACGGACCCGTGATGATTGTCATCGTCTCGGCAGGGGTCGGACTGTACGCCGTTCTGGATGGCATAGTGAACGGATTGACGGTGGCATCGGTCGGGCAAAGCAACGCTGGCGGTGATACTGGTTTGTGCGTCACTTTCGTCGTTCCCACCGGGTGTACTTACAGCGCCAACTGTTCCAATGCCGGGCCCCCCACTTGGTTCGAGTTCCACTAAACGAAAAAGAGGAGAATATCTTTTATGTCGCCCACGCCTTCCGATCCTATCGTGCCGATCCCACCGGCACAGACGTTGTCTTACGAACAGAGCGCTCAGCTAATGGTCAGCCAGACCTTCGTCGGGCGCGTGAAAACCGCGTGCCTCCGCTTCGCCGTCAGCATCTCGGATGAAGCCAGCACCGTGCCTGCCCACAACACCAGAATGAAATGGGCGGCGCAGTGCTTGCAGAACCCTTCGCTGATGGCACAGCAGGTGTCGCCGGGAACAACTCTCGACCCCGCGGTGCAAACCGCCGGGAGCGCAATCCCCGACGGTGCATTGCAGAACGCCGTGGAAGCGTGCATCGACAATATCATGTAGCCAGGAAGCCGGGGAATTCAGTACATCGCAATTGCACGTTCCGGCAGGGTCGCGTACCTGCGATGTACTCTCCGATGGGTACTGTAAAAAAAATGAAACTTTTGTTTGTTGTTTTTGGCGCCGCATTGGCGTACGGTTTCAACTAGTCCGATAGTAACGGGGGTTTTCCTATGTCTGAGTTCAAACCCGAAAGGAAAATCTGTCAATGCAGCTCAAAATAAGCCTGATAGCTGGCGGCCTCTCCAGCTGGTTTTCTGTGGAAAACCGGTGGCTTTTCTGTGTGCCATTCGGCGTCGCTACGACGTCGTAGCGACGCCATGGAATCAATAGCTTAGGCCTTGACAAGCGCCGTAGTGCGGCGTAGCATTCTCCTCGTGGCGCCGCTATGGTGCTGATCCTCCGAGGGCGAACTCGAAACCAGTAAAGATTCTAACTGGACTTCTCTGGTCCAGGGCTACGGGAAAAGGTGTGTCTTTATGAACGTACAATCTGAGCTTGCACCCCCTAGAGTGCGCATGACGATCCGTCTCCGGGAAGACATCGTCGACGCTTTAAGCCGTCTGAAAGATAAAAAGATTATGGAAGGCGAGGATGTCAGCACCTCGGGACTCGTCGGCCGGGCCGTCCTGATGCTCCTGGCGGAGGAGCGCATCCATCTCGAGCCGCGCAGTCGTAAGCCGTCGGCAAAGCGTCCGCGCAAACAGGCAGGTGCCGCATGATGGCGTGCGATCTGTGCCGGTACGACGATCCGTACAAGCCGGCTCAGTGCGGCGCCGACTGGTTCGACGGCCATTGGCTGTGCGCGGCCTGCACTACGACGTATCGTGCTGAGCTGGTTGCGGAGCGGATACTGCCGCGCACGAGCATGTGCGCCGAGTGTGCCTTCGCCCGCCGGGTGCGCCATACGGCCTTCAAAGAGCCGCGCAACCGCATCGTCAGTCAGATCTGCGCCGCCGGCCCGCTGCCGTTCTATTGCCATGAGGGTCTGCCCTGGCGCGAGAGCGAGATCCACCTGCTGTCGGCGCGCGATCTGAGCAAGATGGCGGATGGCGGCTTGCGCGTGTGTGCCGGCTGGCTGAAGGCTGTCGGGCGGCGCCGGTGGCCGCGCGATCCGGCTCTTCGCCGATATCAGCGATTCCTGGCGAGATCGGCACTCTATACGGCAGAGCGTCTCCTGGAAGGCAACGCCTCCGTGCGCGAACTGCAGCGCGATCTGATGCCGCTCGGCGAGTATTACCGCGGGCCGCGCGCATGGCAGCTAAAGGGGATGATCCGATGAGCCGCCTCGAAGACATGGTCGATGAATTCGCCGATAAGTGGGGGCCGCTCCGGGCGCGCCGGCATCAGCAGTTCCTGGGTGAGCTGCGTGAGCTGCTGGATGCCCACGTCAAGGCAGCGCTCAAGCATGAGTCGTTGCCGCATAGCGAAGAACATGGAGACCCGATGTAGTGTGAGGCTCGGCCTTGTCCGGTGAGGCCACGCGAGGTCATGTGGTGTGAGGTGATCTAAGGTGAAGCGACTTTCTCTTCGACAAGCAGCAAATTGCGAGAGAGCAAAATGCAAACGGTGCAAGTGCCGATGCGCAGGACGACTGCATGGGGCGGCGCGTGGTGAAGATGCCGAGTTCTTCAAAGCGCTGCCCGAAGGCGATCCACATCATGCATTGGCGAAGCGTATGCCGAAGGCGCGGGTGCAGAAGCGGGAGCCGGTGCTGCCGCTGTTCGAAGATGAAAAATCATCGATTCGGCGCGGAGTAAGGAAAGAGGCCTGACATGGAACGACGACTTTACGAGTCGGTGAAGTACACCTTCAGCGGAGATGAGATCCGCGAGCTGGGCGAGGCTCTGGCTCGGGAAGCCCAGACCGTCTTCGACCTGCGCGAGCAGAAGAGCAGTACGGTCGCGGAGCTGACAGCGCAGATCAAACAGGCCAACGGGCGCGTGGCCGAGCTGTCGAGCCGCATCAACAACGGCTATGAGCTGCGCGAGGTGGAGTGCATGGTGATGCTCGAAACCCCGCGACCGGGCATGAAGCGCATCGTTCGGCTGGACACCAACGAGACGATCCGCGACGAATCCATGACCACAGCGGAAATGCAGGCCAGCTTCGGATTCGAAGATCCGAAGGCGTCGGAATAGGAAGGCTGTTGAGGTGAGACATGCAGTCAGGTGAAGTATGCCCAGGTGCGGTTCGGTTTCGTGGCGTTTTCCAGCGTGAGGTGGCGTATGGCACGGTCGGGCTATCTGTCGCTGGGTGGCGTGACCTGCGGTCTGGTGGGGCGAAGTCCGGTACGGTATGGTCCTGCAGCGTGAGGTCTGCCGTCGCAGTGTGTGGCCCAGCGAGGCGCGCTGAGGTTTCGTTAGTAGCGGGCCAGTCAGGGGGAATCGAGCCCCCTGGCCGGTCCAAACATTCAACTGAAGTCAACCGAAGTGAGGTCATTAAAAGTATGGAACGTTTTCAGATCACTCTCAAAGGGCTGCCGCCGGGCATGCTCCAGAACAAAATGGGCATCAACGAGCTACTCGCGCTCCGCGACAAGACAGGGAAGAAGTCAAAGGTTGCGGCACGACCATCGCTCGAAGAAGAGGCTGCCGCCCACATTCACTACAACGGCGACGGCCACCCGTGCGTTCCGAAAGACATGTTGATGGCCACGCTGATCAATGCCGGCGTGTTCATCAGGCTCGATCAGAAGCGCCAGCTATCCACCAAGGAATCCAGCTTGCTGCCCGGTCTGCTGATTCTCGAAGGCGATAGCTACCCGCTACTGCTGCCGGGCGACGGCGAAGAATCGACCTGGGGCTTGTCGCCATGGCGTTATGAAGTGCGCCAGGGCCGGAACCCGAATGGCGGCGAAGCGGTGTGTATCGTGCGCCCGCTCTTCGAGAAATGGGCGATCAGTTTTACCGGGCTGCTGGATACCAGGGAGCTGCCTGAAGATACGTTCCTGCGGCTGTTCGGGCTCGCCGGATCGCGCATCGGCATCGGCGACTTCCGGCCACAACGCAAGGGCACTTTTGGGATGTTCGCGATTACCAACTGGAAGAAGCTCGGCGATGCATCCGATGTCTGGGTGCCGAAGGCGATTGCTGCCGGAAAGGCAGCATAACGGGATAGTGGGGTCGTTTTGTAAGGTCTGTATCGTTCGGCGAAGTCATGTCTGGTCTTGTCGCGTGGCGTGGCGTGGCGTGCCGTGACGTACGCGGTTGCAACGTGGCGCGGGGTAAGGTGCGGTTAAGAATTTTATCGGCATTATCATTTTTGCCTCGTGTGGTCGGGTCGGGT
>DATDGP010000216.1:0-16562 GCA_036522035.1 Terriglobales bacterium | reverse complement strand
GTATGCGGACGCGTCTTGCCACTGCACATCCCCGAGAATCTCTTTGTATTGGGCATCCCCAAGTCCAAAGTCTATAGCCGCGATTCCTTCCTCTCCGCTGCGTTTGCAGAAATCTTCGACGACTTGGACGATCAGGTACATCCCGGGCGAGTATTTACCGTGATCAGGGTCGTAGCCCATGAAGTCGCTGTGAAATTCCTGATGGTACAGGGTCCCCAGCCAGAAGGCGCAGGGACTATCTCCGGTATACAGCACGTAGCCGCGCAGCCATCCCTTCTCCGCCTTCAAATGCAAGCGTTGGCGCGTATCCTCGTTGTCGGTGAATCCAACGCCCAATCCTCGCTGATAGGTTTTCCTGGCTATCTGCTCGACGTCCTGAATCATGCGCTCCAATTCCGAAACCTGCCGGAAGCACTCGATTCGGACTCCTCCTGGATGGTTACTGAGGAGCTTCTTTGCCTGCCAGCGCTGATTCTTGCGGACTTTGGGAGAGAGGCGAGCCCAGAATTCTTCGGCACTGCCCGGCAGACTCATACTCCTGTGGGTCTGCACGGCCGGGAAATGATCCCGGCCCCAAAATCCAGAGAGCCGCATGAGCGCACGGTACAGCGGGCCGTCCGCTCTCAGGTGATTGAAGAAGGCAGCGTCCGCCTCACCGTGCCGCAATGAGTTCATCACCTCGTGGGCTAGGGCTTCGCAGTCATCAGCGCCGGGATGTCCCAGCAGCCCGCCGTAGATGAAAGTCAGCATGCGGGCCTTGGGTCTGAAGAAATCCGCATAGCCGATCTTGAACTCCACGTGGCTGTCCTCAAACCGTCCGATGACCAGGGCGGCAGGAGTCCCGTTTTTACAAAGCACCGGGACATGAGGCCGAACCATCTTCGGTCTGGAACGTATGACATTGAGAAAGAGATCGATGTCCGCATTGGGATGTGGACGCATTCCCGTCCACACTGCACGCATTTCCTCGACCTCAGGTATGCTTCTTAGCACCCGGACGGTAGGGGGCAACGCACCAGGATCCTCCCCGCGCGGCTTGGCGACCACCCAGGAATCCTGGCAGTCTGTACCACTCATCGAGGATGCCCCTGGACAGAGTTCTAACTTCATATCAGTTCGCGGCAGTCAAACAGCTCACGGCGGGGGCCTCTTCCGGATGCTGACTCTCCCAGAGAGTAATTTGCTGCCCTCCGAAGCTTTTGAACTCCGACCTCTTTTCAAGCCAGCTCGCGCTCTCAAGCACCGACTGGAATTCGGAGTTGTAGTACAGAAGCCTTATGCTGCGCCGGTTTGCCGTTAGAGAATCTCTGATGTTCTGGAGGGTGTCGCGCATCGTCTCCGCCCCAAATGGATTGAACATAAAATAGATCGTTCCGTCCGAAAGATCTGCCGTGGTAGCATCTCCACAAACGATTTCAATCGGCGTTTTTCTTCCCCGCAGCTTCGCCGCGTTCCGACGCGCCACCGCACACAACACACCTGAGATGTCAACCCCCACGCACCTTCGCAGTCTCATTCGCGCTGCCACGCAGAGAATTCTTCCCATTCCGCAGCCGATATCGTAGAAGACGTCTGCGGGCCCCGGCTCCAAAGCTTGCAGGGCCCTTCGCACGTTCCAGTAGTCGATGGTCGCGTAGTGAAAGTTATCATCGTGACTGGCACCGCTGATGACCTCGCCTTTCCACCAAGACCTCGCAGTGATTCCTGCTCGACCGTTTTGGACGACCGGTTCCGTCTCGATACCCAAAGCGAACTCGTTGCACCTTGTCCAAACCGGCTTTAGCAGTGAAGTCGTGGTGCGTATGAGGCCCTTAAGACGGGGCATGGCTGTTTGCTCAATTAAAGAGTATAAGAGGCCAGGTCTAAGCGGCGCGTTCCATAACTGAAGGCCTGCTCATGCCCACGAAGCGTGCGCAAGATCAGGGCCGAGGGCAGAGGCTCCGATCGCCACTTCTTCACCAGAAATGCTCTCGGCTTGCACTAACCGGGGGTAGACCATGACCAACGCGATCAGAATCCACAGGATGTAAGCCTGTTGCCCCCAACCGAAGAGCATCACGTTCGTCATCATGAAGCAGAACGCGCAAATGTTGACGAACAAGACCAAGCAGAGGGAGTTTGCCGGACTTGGCAGCCTTCTGAAACTTTGAAAGGCGGCTCCGGCAGCCTTCAGCAGGAGCGCAGCCACCAAGAGAAAGCCGACACAGCCAGTGTCCATCAGAAGCTCAACAACCGCACTGTCGCAACTCTCAAATTTCCACGTCGCTCCCTGGAACTGACCCTCCAAGCCGAGGTAGTAGAAGGACTCGGGCCCATATCCCGACAGCGCTCGCCCGAAGTCCTTGCTCAATTCCCGCTCAGTGATGCCGTACAGGGCGTATCTCCACTGATAGGACGAACCCTGGGCCGTGTCAGGATTCTCGGTCTCCAGGTAAAGGTTGCCAATTGTCTCCCACACTCCCGGTCTAGCGATTAAAACGGTAGCCGTCAGCAGGAAGATCACGGTCAGATATTTGCGTACGGCATTGCGACTCAAGAGCAGGAGTATCACCAGGGAAAGAACCAACGCAAGCCACGGTCCGCGGCTCCCTGTTTTGTATATATTCAGAAACATCAGCATGATCGCCGACCAAAGAAATGCTCTCTGACCCCTCGCTTTGAACACGGTCAGCAAGTGCAACGCTAGCGGAATCGCCATCGCCAGTGCTGCGCCGAACAGAATTGTCACGGCGAAGGTCGCCTGGCACCTTACGCCCCTGTCCGAAATCTCGCCCGGCACCTCTGCAAACCGATGAGCGGCTGGTGGGAAGAGAGAGAGGACACTCCAATTTTCGTACGCTTCGAGAAAACCGAAAATCGAGCAGACAAACATCGCAGCAACGAACGCGAAAAGGATCTTGTTAACTGTTTCTACCTTGGACACAGTCTTGGCGTAAATGTAGTAAGGCACCAGGAAATCAAGAAGCTGGGACAAGGTCGACTTGAAGCTCACGTCCGGCACCACTGAATTCGCGGAAGAAAGGAGCATCCACGCCAGTAGAAGGACAGCCAGGTACTTCAAGGGAAGGGGTCGCTTCTCGGCGGTGTCGTTTTCACGCCGGCCTGATGTGAGGTAGAGCACCACCAGCACGACCACGAGGAGCCTTTGCGTGGTCAAATCAAAGAGCCCCGGCAGACGTATCTGCGACTCGACAGGAAAGAGCATCATCAGGAACGCGGCCAGGGGCAGCGCGCCTTCGAAGCCCTTGCGGAAGACGGTTGCGCACAGCCAACCCACGGCGAGAATGTCGATGGCGATGATGAGGCTCATGGGCGGGGATCGACGCTCATCTTCTCAAGCGATCCGCAGGTTCCTGGTCCGGGCTCTCTTGCGAAGAAGCCAACCGGCCGCGATGGCGACTACGGCCAGCACCAGGAGGAGGGGAAGAAAACCCTCGAGGTCGAGTTCCAGATCGTCCAGATGGTGCTGGTAGTAAAACCGGGTCAGGGCGCGGCCGAGTGTGCTTCGGGACATTGTGATGTCGCGGAAATCGGATATCCTGCGCAAGAAAGCCACGCTTGGACTCTTTTTCGAGACATCGACCGAAGCGAGGTTCAGGTCGCTTTGGTATTCAATCACAACGTGCTTGGACTCCCCGGCGCCGACCGGCACGGCGAGGCTAAGACGCTCTCCCGACAGCTCGTAGAAGGCAGGCCGGCCATCGATAGTCAGGGCCCTGATCGGCAGCGAGTCTTCGTTCTGCTTCTCGACGTGGTAAATGACGTCCCGCTGTAACCTATTCTGAAAAATAAGGTCGCTGCCGTAAGCCACCACATCATAGTTCCCGTCGGCTCTCAACCTTACCCGGTCGAGGTGCTGCGCGATAGACCCCAGGCTGCTCCAACGAGTGTCGGGTTGGACCCGGTTTACGGTTGCAGCGACGGGGTCGAAGGCGTTAATGCCCGTGGTAAACATGCTTTGGTGTCCGTAGAACAGCAGGGAGTTGTCCAGAAACGCGTTGACGGCAATAAGCGCCTTCGAGACCCCGGCTTCTGCCGAATACCTTCGCACCAGGGGAAAACTCGTGAAGTTCAAGTTCACAGCCCTTAGGAAAAACAGGGGCGCCGTGGGCTGCACCGAACCTATCGGGACGACATCCGCATTAGCGGCCCCGGCGAAGTTGTATCGCTCCAGCGCGCGGAGCGTGGGCGCCGGCGGAGCGACCTCATCGGGGAATATCATGACCCGGTCGACCGGAAGGCTGGTTAGAGTTCGAAACCTCTCCATCCGAGCAAGGCCTTGTTGAATGTCGGCGATCTGTCCGCTCAAGGGAGTCCGGTCATAACCGCCGAACTCAAGGTGGTCGTGGTTGTTCCCGTGGATGCAGATGGAGTACCTATCGGCGTGTTGGCGAAAGAGCTGGACCACTTTGGGCTCACTTCGATCGAAATTCCAGGGGATGAAGGCGATGGTGGTGTGAAAATTGTGCGCCTCCATCTCCCTCAGAAGCGCCGCGTAATTGAGGTGGCCGTAAGGTTCCGTCAGCCAAGCATCATCGATGGTAAGGTTCGCGTAGTGCCCGTCGGCGTGCCAGGCCCGATCACCGGCGGCGTAGCGGACGAACATCATGATTGGAGCCAGTCGAGAAAATACGGTAACCGCATCTTCATGGCGTGGTCTCAGAGAGGAGCCACCGGCCTCCATCTTGGAGAGGAAAAACGTTTCCTGTGAACCAGAGTGATGCCAGACAAAGACGGCGTGGTTCTGAACGTCACTCCGAAGCGATAGGAGAGGCTCTGAGCCCCTGGCCGGGTCAGTGGCAAGGCGGCATCCCGGTGGTGCCAGGTTTGGAATTTCTTGACCCGCAAGTTGCCCCGTGACTTGACTCGCGCTTCCAACCACATAGGAGTTAGCGGAGTCGCCGCCCGGTAGCGCACGACAATCAAGCACCGCGCCGTCGGACCAGCTCGCGAGCTGGTGCCTATCGCTCTGTGGTGTGATGCCAAGGATCAGGAGCGGCACGCGTGTGACGTTCGGCCGGCGCAAGGCCGCGAGGGTGGCTTCCCGAGGTAGTGCCGGAACTGAGTCTGCGGATATCACTGCCGCTAGCGTGTCGCCGCGCCGGAGCAAACTTAGCGCCTGATCGGCCTCGCTCCGTGTTCGCACTTGAAAGCTGTCCAGACTAAGCCCGTAAAACCGTGCCGTCAGCTCTAACTGCTCCTGCGCAACCGGGTCCGGGTTGGCCCCGTGGATGTAAGTAATCTCGGCCCCGCGACCAACTACCACCACTAGAAACAAAAAGAGGGTAGTCAGGCACGCTGCCCGAAATCGACCCTTCGGCCCCTTGCTGACGTGGTCGTTCTTTAGCACTTGCGCGGCGGCTCGAACGTCCCTCGAGGTGCAGTCTTCCCTTCCGACTGGAATTTGGCTTCCGTTGTAGGCTGTGTTTGGGTGACTCACCGGGACCCAAGCTGCCGGAGCCATTAACGGGTGGATGGACCTCATCAAAAACTCGATGTGTGGCATTTCAACCACGCGTCAGGGCCATAACAGAGAACCGATTCTGTATTCCACTGAAAGCAAGTGAACGGCAACCTTTTGCTGTTTTGGGCAAGAATGTAGAGTTCTTTTACACTTTTGCCCAACGACAAGTCGAACCGCCGACCGTACGCTTTCGGGCTCTCCGCCCCGGCGCCCGGATCACCACCATCGAGGGCGTCGCAGCCGATGGGACCTGCCATTGTCGTTTGACAGCAGTATTTTCATAGAGTTGTCGGCAAAGCGAGTCGGTTCAACTGATGGTCGCGCCTCATCTTGGCAAAAACTGGGTCTTGAATGCGGCGCTCGCCGCGCAGATAACAAGCCACGAAACCCGCCAAATAGCAGACGGGTTTGAGGATGGATCGTTCCGCTAGGGCCGTCTTCACCGCTTTGGCGAGGACAAACACCGGGTGGCTCCAAGTTAGATACTCGGCCTTGCCCCGCTCCTGGTAGACGCGGTTGGCCTCGATACCACCTCCAGTGGGGCGGCGATGAATCACCTTTAAGCCATAGAAACTTTTAGACTTCCAGCCTTTCGTCCACGCGTAGACCTCGTCCATGGTGTCCCACCCGATCTGGGTGGCGAGGCCGCCGATATCCTCAAAGCACAGGCGGCGGTACATCTTCAGAGCGCCCCGCACGTGGTGGTCGGGATCTCTTTCCAGCTTCAGGGCCCCTCCTATTTCGTTGTATAGACCACCACCCGCGATGCCGAGCTTCGGGTCACGGTCGAACTCCCTCAGAATCTGGGAGATGTAGTTCGGGCTGAACAACAGGTCGGCGTCAAATCGCGCCAGATAGTCGAATCGTTTAAGGTCCAGCTGCCGCAATGCGCAAGTGACGGCGCCCTCTCCTCCGGCGAGCCGCTGATGGCGCGGCGGCAACCGGACCATCTCGATGAAATCAAACCGCTCGGCGTAACTCTCGATGATCTCAGGGGTTGCGTCCGTGGAGCCGTCGTCCACGATAATCCAGCGGGCAGGCCTTACCGTCTGGGCGACGATCGAATCAATCATGGCGCCCACGAACTTCTCTTCGTCCCGCACCGGCGTGACCAAGGCGTAGCGCGGCTGGCTGAGATTCGTAATGGCAGCTTGATCGAGCATCGCGCTGAGTCAGTTGACGTTCTGCGATCGCGTGCTATGTCGGAACTTGAGTACCTCTAGCCCAGGGCGAGTGTCCGCCTGCTGCGGCTGAGGAAAGCCAAGGTACTCTCGGAGCCCGTCTTGCCACGGCCCAAACGTGTTTAGGCCGCCGAGCTTCAGGGCGCGATTCTCTAGCAGCGAATGCTTTGGCGGGGGTACCTTAGCGGGAAACTCGTCTTCTGCTGCGGCCTTCAGGCTTACCTTGGTGCCACAATGAGAAAAATCTCCTGGGTAATTCGTACCAGGAGCAACTGCCCTCAGCAGTTGCGTCGTACAGTCCGTAACTATCGCAGCCGCTCAAGACGACCATTCGTTGCGCCAGTTCTCGAGTGGAGGTAGGGATGACCCGCTCGCTATCCACTACCCGTACCTCCCCTCGTTCGATAGCCAGCTCTACCATCAGGTCAATGAAGTTGCGGCCGCCCTTGGCCCGGCAAGGAGCCTTCCCGTAAAGCGCTGAGGTGCGCAATACAAGAAACCTGTCCAGGATGAACCGGACGAAATATTCTCCGGCCAGCTTGGAATTTCCATAGACATTCAGAGGCTGAGGGGCGTCGGTCTCGTCGCACGGGCTCGCCTTGCTCCCATCGAAGACGTCCGTACTCACGTGCGTCAGAAGCACCTTCAAGTCACGCGCAACTAGCAAGGTTTCTCGCCCCCAACGCATTGATAGCGTACACCCGTTCCGGTTCAAGCTCGCAATTCTCTACATGACGTGTCGCCGCGGGGTTCACAATCATCTGCGGCCGCAAAGCCGCCCAACGCGTTCCGGACCGAGTCAGTCAGGATTTGCGACCGCAATATCCCTGTGGGTCAGTGCACAAACTTCGTCGCCGCTTTCTGGAAACGCGCGGACAACGTCCCTTCCCAGCTGACTATTGGCGCCGATCACCACGGTCTTCATCGGCCTGCGGCCCCCACCATGTCATGGATCTCGAGACCTCTTTCCAGTGCCTTGAAAGACTCAATGTTGGAATAGATCGGGCTATCCCAACCTTCGTACCCGTCAACGTTGTCGATCAGGCTTTCCACGATCGACTTGACGTCACCGCTCGGATGGAAACTCAGCACGTTCTTGGCCTTTTCGATACTCACTTTGTAGTTCCGGAAATCCTGTATGTGTTTGATGCAAAGGTTCAGATGAATGGAAAGCCTGTCTTCGATGGCACCTCTTACTAAGTCTCCGATTTCTCCCACGGTATAGTTCCCGGAGGCGATGTTAAAGACACCCGAGATTCCGTAGTTCGTCTCGATGGCGCGGATGTAAGCAGTCGCGGCATCCGTGATACTGAGAATTGGTCTCCAGATGGATGGATTATTAACCGTAATGATCTGGTTCTTCATCGCGGACTTAAACATGGTATTGATGATCAGATCGAAGCGCATCCGAGGGCTGTATCCTGAAATAGTTCCCTTGCGCAGCGAAATCACCGAGAAGCTGTCGTCGATCAATTGCATTGCCGCCTGTTCACCCTGCAGCTTGGAAATGCCATAGGGGTAGCCGGAAGCAACTGGGCGGGTCTCGTCGTAGAGTTCGTTCTCTGTGTAGCCGTAAACCGAACAGGACGATGCATAAATGAATCTCTTCACTTTGGCAATCTTGGCTGTGTAGGCCAGGTAGGCCGGGGCCGCAGCGTTGAAGATGAAATTTTTGCTGGGCGAGTATTCGGCCATGGGATCGTTCGAAAGGCCAGCCAGAAAGATGACCTGATCATAAGCTTCGAGGTCTTCTACCGAGAGCTCGAAGATGTCCTTGTTGAGTATGCCGACCTGCTGTGGCAGGTGGTTACCAAACCAGAATAGTTCCACCACGTCGACCTTGTAGCCCCGGTCGAGCAACTTCGGTATCAGCACCGAACCTACGTACCCGCCACCACCAGCAATGAGCAGTTTCATGCTTCCCCCTACTTAGTCTGAGAATCTATTATAGAAGCGAAAATGGTCGGATTCGGGCCCCGCAAGCCATTGTTGCAAAGTTTGGGCTTTCCGGTTCCTTTCGGAAAGCGAGGGTTCGCGCACGGGCCACTCCACACCGATTTGCGGATCGTCCCAGCGAATCCCCGATTCAGCATAACTGTTGTATATTGGTGCACTTGTATTGGATCTCGGCGACTTTCGAAAGGACGCAAGAGCCTCGGGCAAAACCAGCCGGGGCCCACACTTGGCGCCTCTCTTCGGCGGAGGTCAAGACCCCAATCCATTCGGCGAGGCTTGGTGAGCCTTCGCGGATATCGACGGCGACCAGGAATGCTTCTCCCGGAGAGACGCGTATTAACTTCCCAATCGACGGATCCCACTGGAAGTGCAGTCCCCGCGTAATGCTTTACCGAGCGGGAATAGTTGTCCTGCACAAAGTGATAGGGCAAGCCGAGCGCGTTGAACTGGTCCTCCCGAAATGTCTCCATGAAGAAGCCACGGCTGTCCTCGAAGGCCTCCGGGGACGAGCACAGTCACTTCTGCCAGGTATCTGCCTTCGATTTTGGTATCCAAGCCACCTCGGAACGGGTTCGAGCGGTCAGTCTATTGTGGGACCTGGAGGACAGGTCCTAACTTCATTTGAGGCTCTTCCCCATTCTCGACAAGACGGACTGGGTCGACACGTTTGTTCCATTCTGCCGCCGCTCGATAGAGCTCCAGCCGTCTCTTAATCGCGTCTGCCGGTTTTACGAGATGGACGAGGCCGTACCCGACCTGACGAACCCGTATCCAAGCCAGCGAGGCGTGCCGACAGCGACGGACGCCTTTTCTGCCGAAATACTTGTAATAGTAGCGGTACCGGTTGCGGTACTTGTCCAGTTCGAACGGGATCGGGAAACGCTGAGTCGTTGACTGCCCCCCGAGGTGTGTGATGGTCGCCTCCGGCGTGTAGACGATGGGGTACCCAGCATCCCAGATGCGGTGGCAGAGATCGACATCCTCGTAATAATAATAGAATTGCTCGTCGAAGCCGCCTAGCCGCTTGAGTAGGCCTGCGCGCACTAGCAGAGAACAGCCGGCATGCCAGTCGATGGTTCGCTCGGTGTCGCCCTTCCATCTAACATACTTGTCCGAACTAAATGCGTCCGAGATATATCCAAGAGACCGCAGATAAAGCGCTGCGATCCATTCCCGCCAGACTGTGGGGAAGGGCTGCGCGCAGCCTTGATGAGACCCGTCAGCATTTAAAACGCGACACGCAAACGCACCCGCTTCAGGATGCTGGTCGGCAAATTGTATCCATCTGTCGAGCGCGCCATCGTGAATCATTGTGTCGGGGTTTAGGATGAGAATCCAGTGCCCCTTACAGGCACGGATTCCGACGTTATTTCCTTTACTGAATCGGAGGTTCGTACTGTTTTCCAGAACACGAACTTGCGGGAAATTCATACGTATGAATTCCACCGACTCGTCGCTAGACGCATTATCCGATACGATAACCTCGAATTCCGTCGACTGTGTTCCGGCGTAAATGGACCGCAAGCAGTCGGCGATCACTTTACGGTCGTTCCAACAAAGAATAACGACGGATAATTCCATCTGAGGATTGCCCTCTACAAGAGAAGCAGACTACGCACCGGCTTGTTCTGGGGTGTCTCTGCGTCCGCCAATCCTCGAATCCATGGCGCGTTGCACTTAAGCCTTTTGTAGATCTGCTGCGGAAAGTGCAGCCAATCATAGCCGCCCTGAAGCTTGGCCTGAAACAGGCGGAGGTCATCATGCGAATTCACCGGCAGTCGCGGCAGGAAGAACCGATCATGCTTACGGGTGGCCGTGCCGATGACCGTGGTAACGCCGTTCTGGTAGCCGTGAGCCTGCAGCGAAGCCCGCAGACTCGAGGTGAATTCTTTGCTTAGTTCGGGAAAGGCAAATGGATAAGAGAAGGACCGGATCGGCTCGCCAAGCTCATCCTCGATAGTCTGCTTGGAGCGTCCCACTTGCTCATCAACCTCATTGGCGCTCGCTGTATACAATTCGAGATGGGTCACGGTGTGGGAGCCGATTTCAATACCATGCCTCCGGGCGTCCCTAACTTGATTCCAATCCATGTACTTCCTGTCATTTAGGCTAGATGGCTCTTTTCGCGCGAAGCCGGATACGATAAAGGCGGTAGCCGCGAGGCCCAGCCGCGCCAAGACTGGCAGGGCGCGATCGTAGAAGTCAAGATAGCCGTCGTCAAAGGTGAGGGCCACGCGTTTCTGACCGTCACCACCAGCCGCAATCGCCTCTACGGCGTCACTGAGGGTTACCGCACTGTAGCCGCGGCGGTGGAGGAACTCCATCTGGCTGGCAAACGCCTGCGGGGACGTATTCGTCTCAAAATAAGGGTGCTTCGTGTCCACTCCCGAGCGGATACCGTGGTACATGAGGATCGGAATTCGGGGCTGGCGCTGCGCATTCGTGAGGTGGAGGAACGGCTTGGCCAAGCCAATGCTCAACGCGCGATCCAGCCTAAGCTCAACCATGGAGATCACATCGCCCGGGTGGGGATAGCTGAGCTGCCGAGGTCGGCGTCCTTTCCGACGAAGTGCTCGCCGCAGTCCCATGATCCGCCGAAGCTACGAAGTGCTTCTCGGCTCTCCCGCTTCCTGCCGGACGGCAGCGTGCAGAGACCAATGAATCGACCAGACTCAAATATTCGAGCTTCTTCTGGTCCCAATTATTCTGTTTCACGTAACCGCAAGCATTGATAACCAGTTGTTGACGCAGCTCCGGATTTCGCCAAAGCAAAAGGATAGCATTCGCCAGCTCCGACTCATTTTCCGACTCCACGAACTTCACCATGGAGTCGTCGTGATAGAACGTGTCGATCTTGGTCCGCGAAGCGACGATGGGAACGCCGAGCGACATGAACTCCATGATCTTCGTGCTGGCCGCCTCGTTCCCGAAACTGGAGCTTGCCCGCTTCGGGACTACCGCCAGGTCAGCGCGCGCCATGACCTCTGCAATCGCCCTGACCGGCAGAAGGTTATGAAAGATCACCCGACCATTCAGACCGAGATCATGAGTTAGCTGAACAAGGGCAGGCTTGGTTGGACCCTCCCCGTAGATGTGAAATTCCGAGTTGGGCATCTCGGGCCTGACCTTTGCAAAGGCGCGAATGGCAACGTCTAACCCTTGGTGCATGTTCAATGTGCCGGGATACAAGATGAGGAAGGTTCCGTTCTTGTGCGGCGCTGGCCTGGAACAGAAGAGCCGCGCGTCTGGATAGTTCCGAACGGTTGTACACTTGTCCTGAGAGACCGAGCGCGAGATGAGTCGGCCGTGCCAGAGGTCGTTCGCGATAATGACATGGTCCGAAAACGCGCTCGATATTTTTTCTGTCATGACCAAGAGTTTGAACAGACGCGAGGCGCTACTTACTCCGAACTTACTCGCGTAGAATTCCGGCAGAATATCGTGAATATCAAGGATGAGCCGCGCCCCCAATAGCTTTGGCACAAGGGCGGCAAAAACCAAAAAATCGGGCACCGAGTGGACGTGAATAACGTCATAGCGTTTAGAGAAGTGCTTCTTCGTCAGGATAAAGGCGGCGATGAGGAGGAATCTGAAAATCCTGATTACGTAGGCAATCTGGCCTCGCTCATTGACCCTGCGGGATTGGATCCGATAGACGCTCACTCCGTTCAACACCTCGAAGGCGGGGGTACCTTCCTTTCTCAACGCAATCACATCAACCGTGACACCCCGTTCCGTCAGTGCTGTGGTGTACTGTAAGATGCGGGTGTCTGATTCATAGAAAGAGTACGCTAACATACATACTCGCATCTGTTGTCCCCCTGACGGGCAAATGGCAGCGGCGAATGTCGCTAGCTATGGCTGGATGAGGGCGCCGATCTCGCTTTCGTCCCCCACCTCGCAGCCGTAAAGGTTGATGAACTTCGAAAGCTTGACACCGTGGCCGAGTTTCACGTCGGGGGCAATGCAGCAGTAATCGCTCATAGCAAGACGGTCTTTCCTTTTTCCTTCAGGGAGTGGTCGGCGGCTTCCAGCAACTGCACCACCCGCAGCCCGGCGAGACCGTCGTTGATCGGCCGCGCGTTGTTCTTAACGCAAGCCAGGAAGTGGGCGAGTTCGATTCGCAGTGCCTCACCCTGCTCGATCTTGGGCGCCCACATGTCTCCCGTGCGATAGCTCACCAGCAGCTCATACACGCCTTCGCGCTTCTTGACTTCCGCCCCCTTGTCGTAAATCTTCACCTTCTCGTCTGGCGCCAGGTCGTTCCACACCAGCATCTTCTTCTCGCCCCCGATCAGCGTCGTCCTCACCTTCACCGGCGACAGCCAGTTGACGTTGATGTGGGCGATCACGTTCCCCGGGAAGTAGACCGTGATATAGGCCACGTCCGCATGTCCGTTCAGGTGCGACTCTCCGGTGGCCACCAAGGCTTCCGGCTTGTCCTGAATCAGATAGTCCATGATGGAAAGGTCGTGCGGGGCCAGGTCCCAGATCACGTTGATGTCGTGCTGAAACAAGCCCAGGTTCACCCGCGTCGAGTCGTAGTAGTAAAGATCCCCCAGCGTCCCTTCGTCCACCAGTTGCCGGATCTTGCGCACCGCCCCCGTAAACAGAAAGGTGTGGTCCACCATGAGGGTAAGGTTCTTCTGCGCCGCCAGCTCGATCAAGCGCTCGGCCTGAGCGGAGGCGCAGGTGAAGGGTTTCTCCACAAAGACATGCTTGCCGTTCTCGAGGGCCTTTTTCGCCAGCTCGAAGTGGGTCCAGACGGGCGTGATCACGGCCACGGCATCGATCTCCGGCGAGGTCAACAGCTCGCAGGCCTCGGAAGTGGTCTCGAGGTTGGGGAAGGCTTGTTTCGCTCGCTGCAGGGCCTTGGCATCGCGGTCGCAGATAGTGGCCACCCGCGCGTCCTCCAGACTCTGCAGGTTCCGCACGATGTTCGGACCCCAGTATCCGTAGCCGATCACCCCCACGCGAATTGCGCTGTCCGAGATAGCAGATGTCATAGGTCAATAGGCTCCTTCACCTGAGAGCACGGCCCGAGGGGTTTGGGCCAGGATGCGCAGGTCGAGCCATAACGACCAGGCCTTGGCATAGCGCAGGTCCAGACGCACCATTTCGTCGAAAGTGGTTCGACTGCGCCCGCTCACCTGCCACAAGCCAGTAACCCCAGGCTTGGCCTCCAACAGACGCCGCCGATGCCAGGTGTCGTAGGCTGCCATTTCGTAGGGAATGGGAGGGCGCGGTCCCACCAGCGACATTTCCCCCTTCAAGACGTTGAGAAACTGAGGCAGCTCATCCAGGCTGGTCTTGCGCAGAAAACGACCGAGGGGCGTGACTCGCGGGTCGTGCTTGATCTTGTAGACCTGACCCGGCACGGCCGCCGCCGGCTGCGGCCCGTTTCCTCCCCGAATCAGGCTCTGGACGTATTCTTGATGAATGGTGGCGCTGCTGTTGACGTACATCGACCGGAACTTCAGAAAAGTGAAGCGCCGCCCATATTGCCCGATCCGCACCTGCCGGTACAGAATCGGCCCCTTCGAGGTTAGCTTGACGGCAACGGCGATCAGAGCAACCACAGGAGAGAAGACCAGCAGGGCTGCGGCGCCACCGCCGATGTCGATCAGGCGCTTGATTAGCAGGGCCAGCTTGCGTGACCCGCCGCGTTCCCGCACGTCGGGGTAGAGCACCGACGCCTCCGAGGATTGCCAACCGTCCCCGTCCGTCGCTTCGGGAAACCAGTGAAATGAGACCTGAATCTGGTCCACATCTCCGGGCTCCAGCTGGCTCCGCAAGGCCGTGTGCATCCGGGCGTTCAGTACTTCCTGGGTGGCCGGAGCCTCGGCAGCATTCACTTCGGTGAAGATTACCCCTACGGTGGAGCTTTGCCGGTACCAGCCGCTCAGATCGGTCTCCCGGATCGAGGCCCTCAGAACCGCCGTCACTGCCGAGAGAGTTTTCGGGCCGCCCTGCTGCCCGAAGATCTCTTCGCCCTCCAGCAGCATCAGCAGGAAGTGCTTGCCCGAGCGCTCCGCCCGCTTTCGCTCCAAGCTCAGCGCCTGCAGAAAGGACGCCTCGGGAGTCAAGGCGGTAGAGTGCTCCGATTCCACCGGAACCGCGACACGCGCTGAGGCCGGCATCTTCGCTTTGCGCAGGAAGCCCAGTGGCTTCCGTTCTCGAGGTGAGACCGACGGGTTCAAGATGCTCATGGGATTAGTGCGCAGGGACGGGCTTCAAGGCCAACGGGAGTCGCGTCTAACACTCGGCCCAGAGCTGTCGTTGGCCGATGACCTCGAGCGAACGTCGGGGCGCAGCGGGGTCTATATCAGGCAGTCCAATAAGACCAGCATGGGTTTAGAACCAGTGCACTTTGCTTCGCGGGCCAGCGCTGGGCTTGAGTCAAAAATTTCAGGCCGCTCGACGACTTGACGGTGCCACCCGCTCTACCTGGTGGGCGTCCACTTCCGTGGCCACCGATTGCTGCAGTAGCTCTACCGAAAGCACCAACCGGCACCGGTTCTTCTTGCGCACCAGGATCCCTTCGAACCCGGCCAGAGGACCCGACTTCACCCGCACCCGATCTCCCACCTTCAGGAAGGGATGGGGTTCAAGCCGCAGTCGGGTCTCCACCAACTGCCGGATGGCATCGATCTCAGCCTGCGTGACAATGCCGGCCTGCTCGCCGTCGCCCACGATGGCGTGAAATCCCGTCGTCGTCACAATGTCTAACCGGCGATCGAGGCCGCCCCGGATGAACACGTAAGAAGGAAACAGGGGCAACGACAACTGCCGGACCCGATCCTTCCACTGGTGGGCCACTTGATAGAGCGGCAGGAAGGTCTCGAATCCCTTCTCGATCAGAAGCTGCTCGACCAGCTTTTCGTGTTGATAGCGGGTGTAGAGAGCATGCCATGCTACCGTGCTGCCATCTTCCCTAAGCATATAGCTCCGCCCTTTGACTTACAGGACCTAGCGTCCTATAAGCCTTTCATTATCAATTGCTTGGCCAATGGTTTGGAGGTTTTCCCAGGCCTTATCGGCCACTCCAGGGGAACTCGTGAATTGCAGCCACCAAACCCGCCAGGCACTGGCCACAACCGCCATGCACCCTACAGGGGCCGCGGGTCCCATCGCCTGCGCGATCACGCTACTGGCGCTCGTTCGGGCCGCACGAAATGAAACTTCGTGATCCGGGCCGCTAGCGCCGTCACCCGCGCGCTGCCCGGTTCGCAGACGGCCCGGGCGATGGAGCCGTGACAGACCACCTTCGCCGCCGCCTCACCTGAGATCCCAGTGCATAAACTGAACCCCATCTCGACTTCGGTGTTCGGCCACGCCGAGTGCTCGGTCTCGAACAGCACTCCGGACTCGCTGATATTCACCATCGTTCCCTGACGCCACTCTCCCTCACCTCTCCTGCGGTAGCGCAACAGTGTCTGGATCGGGAAGCGCTGGGCTCGCTGCCGTTGAACCGCTGTGAACCGTCGCAAGGCTGGTTCCTCATGATCTCGGGAGGCCAGACGCGGGTCGCCCGCGTTCCTGCCGGAAGCCGGAAGACGTGCCTCGGAGCATCCACGTTCCTGATTGCCCTTCGAGCCAAGATGCCGGTTCGCGCCGGGGAATGTCATTCGCCCTATCATTAAACCGATTTCCCGGAGGGTGGTGCAAGAGGCCGAAGGTCACTCGTGGCCAGAGGACTGCATACCCGGAGCCACCCTACGAACTAGCATGCCTTCTCAGAAGGGATTCTCCTGCCGGTAAACTGAGGCAGCCTTTCTCATTTGTGCGAGGGACAGTCAGTGTAAGCCGGCTTTGTATGTTCCGCCTGGTAACTGGCACTTTCGGGCCATTGACGGCCCAAGATGAAGAGTGCAAAAGTGGGGAGACTCGGAAATGCCTCGGGGCGAGGTAGTCTCCCTGGGCTTCCACGCATAGCCAGTTTTGATGTAGGGACAACTTCC
>DATDGP010000215.1:0-13524 GCA_036522035.1 Terriglobales bacterium | reverse complement strand
GGATGGCGGGGTGAGGATCCGTCCTTTGTCCTGGCCTCGATCTATCTTTACTTCTTCACCTACGCGGGGATCGAGACGCTGTATCGCGGCAACCGTCACTTGGGTGTTTCCGACGAGCAGGCTGCGGAACGCTTTGCCGGCCTCATTGCCGGTGGACTCTGGCGCGCGACGCCGGGCAAGTCGGAAGCCAGAGCAGGGAAAAGCAGCGAGGCTTCGACCCCGCGTCATATCCAGGCCGTGCAGAAGCCGGCGCGCGACCGCATCGACCTCATGCGTCTGCTCTCTGGACGTCTGTGGAGTTCGCCGCCGGACGTCGCGTCCAACGGTTCGCGGGTCAAGTCCGATCCCATGTTATTTGTGCCCCGCATTGCGCGCAGCCGCATCGATCAGACCCAGCTTCGCATTGAAGCCGCTGCCCTCGACCTCTTCACGCGGCAGGGGTTCCACTCGACCCGCATGCGGGAGATTGCCGAAAAAGCCGAAGTCTCATCTGGCGCAATCTACACCTATTATCCCAGCAAGGAAGCGCTGTTTGAGAGCCTGGTCAAGAATTACCGGTCGTGCATGCGTGGCTTTCGCGAACGGGTTCTGCGTTCGCTCGAGAATCCTTTTTCCAAAGAGGATCTTCGCCTCCTGGCGCTCGCCGTGCGGTCCATGGTGTATCAGGACGTCGAATACCAGCTGCTGACGTTCATCGACATCATCGAGTTCCGCAACCAGCACTTCGCCGACACCTTCTACAAGATGCCCGAGCAGTTCCGCCGGCTCATGGGACCGGTATTGACGAGAGTGAAGAAGCAGGAGGGCTGGTGCGGGGAAGACCCGGCGTTTGCGCTGGCGGCCATCTATCTGTATTTCTTCACCTACTTTACGGTGGAGCGTCTGATGCACTCGGGCAACCAGCACTTGGGCGTGTCCGACGAACAGGCCATCGAGCGCTTCGTTGATCTCCTTTCCCACGGCGTGTGGCACTGGGCGAATGCTTCCGGGACCGGGCACAAGCCCAGCGTCCGAGTGCACGACCGGGAGAGCGGTAGCCCATCTGAGGTTATCCTCGGCGCCGGCGGAAGCTAGCATCCACCGATGTCAGATTTGCCGTCTATAAGGAGACACAGATGACGCGCTCGCGCACTCCGCGCATTCCCCCGCTTCCGCCAGCGGAGTGGGATGATGAGACCCGGCAACTGCTCGAGAGCCTGAAACGCGAAGGCCGCATCTTCAACATCTTCACTACCCTGGCGCGCCATCCCGACCTGCTGCGGCGATGGCTGGTTTTCGGCAACCATATCCTGGGCAAGTCCACCCTGCCGGCCCGGGAACGCGAGCTGGCGATCCTGCGCATGGGCTGGCTGTGCCGCGCGGAATACGAGTGGGGCCATCATGTTGCGATCGGGAAGCAGGCCGGCGTTACCGACGAGGAAGTGAAACGTGTGCCCGACGGTCCCGATGCTCCGGGCTGGGACCCGTTTGAACGTACGTTGCTTCGCGCCGTTGACCAATTGCACCAGGATACCTTCATCAACGATGCCACTTGGCAGTCCCTGGCCGCGCGCTACAACACCCGGCAACTGCTTGACCTGGTATTCACCGCGGGTCAGTACAAGCTGGTGTGTATGGCGCTTAACTCGGTCGGCGTCCAACTGGAGCAGGGGTATGAAGGCTTGCCAACGTCTGAAAGCTGACCCGACGGCCTGCCTCGAGCGAATCACTCTTCCGGCGGGTACTTCTTGAACATCGCCGAGACCGCCTTGTTCACCTGGTCAAGCATCTTGCTGCGGTCGTCGTAAGCCAGGTTGGTCTTGGCGACGGCTCGCCATACCAGGCGCTTCTGATGGGCGTCTACCAGGTCCACTGCCAGCGTTCCTTTGAGAAGTTGAGGCATTGCCGTAGCCGGAGCCGATCCACTCCACATCGTGGCGCCGGGCAACGGCGCACCCCCGGAAGCCGCGTAGCCGGGATCGCCTGGGGCGAACGCGCCTTGGGCGCTGGTACCACCATAAAAAGAAACCAGCAGATCAGGATTTGTCCGTACTCGGTGCAGTCCCTTCTGGTTCAATTCCACCTCTATGTTGTTGGCGATGATGGCCGCCAGCAGAGGGTTTGGCGGCGGGACATGGCGTTCCACCCAGGCGTACGTTTTATATTGCGCAAAATCGGCAGCTTTGTCGTATCCTGTTTCAACCTTTTGTCCCTCGGCAGCGGTGCCGGCCAAAAGGATGACGCTGGCGAGCGATAGCGGTAGAGTGAGCAGGTTCCTGGGTCTCATCGGGGATACGCTCCTTGAAAGCCTCGGTTCCAGGTTTACCGAGGATCGCGACTGCCCGCAATCCGTCGTTCTTGGCCCCACGATCAAGGGACATTTACGGGGTATCAGCCCAGATTCTTTGCCCCTAGAAAGCCTCCAGCCTGCGGGAAAAATGTCAGTAAACAACTGAATATGCAGCAAATTGCAGGTGCATAACTTTTCACTTGCTGGTGGTACATGTACTTTAGTACATTGTCCTACCGGACAATACCTTGGAGGGCACTGAATTGCGAAGTGTCGCGGCACACCTCTCAGAACCTGATCAAAGCCCGGAAATCAGGCCTGTCAATAGGCTTTCTGCTCATCGTCAGCTCAAACTGGCCATCAGCCGGGTAGCTATCGTGCTGGCTGGCGTGTTTACGATCCGCTATTTCTTCTGGCGGGCGTTACACACCATGAACCCGGCAGCCAAGCTCTTTTTCTATGCTTTTCTGACGGCCGAAGGCTTGAGCTTCCTGGAAAGTCTGCTGTTTTACTTCATTGCCTGGAATCCGACGCGCTATAAGCGTCCCGAGCCGCTCGAGGGGCGGGCGGTGGACGTGTTCATCCCGACCTACAACGAGCCAGTAGAGCTATTGCGGGAAACGGTGCTGTGCGCCGTGAACATGACATACCCGCACAAAACCTACATTCTCGATGATGGTCAACGAGACGCGGTACGCGAGCTGGCGGCGGAATTCGATTGCGGCTACATCGCCCGCGGTGACCGGTCTCACGCCAAAGCCGGCAACCTCAACCACGCCTTGTCTCAGACGGACGGCGAGTTCATCGTGACCCTCGACGCCGATCACGTGGCCGCGCCCGATTTGATTGAAGATACGATCGGTTTCTTCGTCGATCCTACGGTCGCCGTGGTGCAAGGAACCCAGGACTTCTACAATCTGGACTCTTTTCAGCACCGCATCAATTGGGTCCAGCGCGCCGGCTGGCAGCAGCAGGAGCTGTTCTTCAGCCTGATCCAGCCAGGCAAAGACCGCCACAACGCGACCTTCTACTGCGGCAGCCCCGGCATTATCCGGCGCGACGCGCTCGATGAGATCGGCGGGTTTCCCGCCGGAACCATTACCGAGGACATGCACACCAGCCTGCGGCTGCAGAAGAAGGGCTGGCGCGTGCTGTACTTCAACCGCACCATCGCCCGCGGTCTGGCTCCGCAGACGTTCACCGGCTTCGCCACGCAATGGCAGCGTTGGGGGCACGGCGCCATGCAGGTGCTGCGGTCGGAGAATCCGTTCTTCACCACCAAGCTGGGCCTGGCCCAGAAGATCTGTTATTTCAGCTCCTTCTACTTCTACTGGATGAGCTGGGTAAAGATGTTCTTCGTCCTGACGCCGATCATCGCGCTTTTGCTGGCCACCTTTCCTCTGGTTACCGATCCGGCCTCCTACGCCAGTTACTTCCTGCCGTATTTCCTGTTGAACCTGGCCTGCTCAGTCTTGCTGCAAGGTGGGGTGCGTAACTTCCTGCGCAGCGAACAGTTCAATCTCCTCAAAATGCACGTTCTCATGAAGACGCTTGCCGGGCTGTTTCAGAAAGAAAGCCTGTTCTTCGTTACCCCGAAGGCTCGAGCTGCCGCGGCGCGGACTTCCGAAGTTCTGCTGCCGCTGATTCTCATGCTTGGGCTGGTGTTGGCCTTGGGCGCAGGTATCGTCCGTATTCAGATGGTGGCCTGGGGTGGATACGAATTCTGGGCGCTGGCGGTCAACATTTTCTGGTCGGTCGTTTTCCTGGTGATGATGGGGGGCGTGGTCCGGCGATCACTGGTGCATAAGGAGCAACGTGTCAGCTATCGCTTTCCCACGCGCCAGCCCATCCCGATGGTCGTAAGTTACGCCAACGGCAACGGCGCCGTCGTCTTCAGCGAGGAGCTGGCGCGGAACTTGAATCGCAGCGGCGTCTCGGTAACGCCGGAGAAGGGAATCGAACCAGGCACGGATGTGCACATTACGCTCTCCTTGCCCGGTCATAAGATCGAAGCTACCGGCAAGGTGGTCAACAAGCAGATCAACCGCATGAACGGCACGGCCCGTATCTCGAACGGTATCCGTTTCGACCAGATTGCGGCTAAAGACCAAGACGAGATTTCCAAATACCTGTTCTGGCAAATCGCGCCCGCAGAAGGCGAGGTTTTGACGATGACTTATGGCAGTCAGGTCGAGCCCGTGGCGGAACCCTCGCTGGGGACCGTTCCTGCGCCCCAACTGGTCAAGGCGAGCCCGGCAACGGCAAAGACGGAAGCAGCCAAACAAGCGAAGGCCGGGAGCGAATTATGAAAACGCTCCTGACGCTCATGGCTTTCCTTCTACTCGCGGCCACGCCTCTTGCCGCACAGAACATACCGACCATGGAGGGCGCAGCCCAGGCGGAAGGCGCTGGACGTCCCGACGATGCCATCCGCGGCTATCAGGCTGTGCTCGCGCGTGAACCAGAGAACGCGGACGCGATGTCGGCTCTCAGCCGTCTGCTGGAATCGCGCGGCCACTGGCACGACGCGATTCCTATTTTGGAAAGGCTGGTCAAGCTGCAACCGCAGAATTCCGCGGCTTTGTACAAGTTGGGTTCGATGAAGAGCTGGCTGGCTGACCAGCGCGAGGGAGCGCTCGAGCTGTTGGATCGTGCCTGCGAAACCAGTGGACATGATCCGGAATATTGCGGCGCTTACGCTGAAGTTCTCAGTTGGAGTGAGAAGAGCCGGCCGCAAGCCATTGCCCAGTTGCGACAGACTGTGGCGGCTCATCCCGAGACCGTCTCGGCCCGGCTTCGTCTGGCGGAGATGCTGAGCTGGAATACAAACACTCGAGTTGAAGCGATCAAGCTGTTCAATCAGGGCCTGGAGCGCGACCCGAACAACAAGGAGCTATTGATCGCCTCAGCTGAAGTGCTCTCGTGGAATCGCGAGACGCGTCTCGAGGCGCTGGCAGAGTTTAACCGTGTCCTCCAACAGGATCCCGACGATTTGCGGGCTCTCAACGGCAAGGCCCAGTTGCTGGCCTGGCAAACCCGCACCGCCGATGCCCTCGAGCTCTATCGGCGCGTTCTGGCCAAGGATCCGCACAACCCCGCCGCGCTGCGCGGCGAGGCTGAGATTCTGAATTGGAAGGGACGCTATTCCGAGGCCCGTGGCCTGGCTGAGCAAGCCCACGCCTTAGCTCCCGCGGACGCGAATGCCGACCTGGAGCTGGCGCGGGCAGATATCGGACTTCACCGCTTCGCTGAGGCCAGCGACGCGATTGCCGGCGTCGGCAGCCAAACCCTCCCCGGGCTGGACGAGACGCGGCAGGAAATCCATCGCGGTTTGGGCACCTACCTGGAGTTGGGCTACGCCACACGGCGCGAACAGGATCTAGGATTTGATCGGCCCATGGTGACCCTGTCCACGGGTGCGACCGGGGTCAGCCGGTTGTCGTTCACCTACATGCCATCGTTTTATAGCGCCCCGGGCCAGGCGTTCAACGCTAACTATTTCCAGACTACTCTGGATTCGGGATGGAGCGATCGGCTTACGACCCACGTCGAGGGCGGCGTTGAGACCTTCGACAATGCTGCCGTCAACTGGGATGGCGCGGCCGAGGTGCGCTTCAAACCTTTACCTTCGACGTTGCTCAAGTTCGGGTTTCAGCGCGCGCCGATTGAAGAATCTTTCCTCTCGGTGCGCGGCGAGGACGTGTCCGGGCTCGGATTCGTGGGCCAGGTGCACTCCAATCTTGCCGACGTGGGATTCAACTATTACAACAACAACTACAAGTACGATGTTTCCGTCGATTACAATGACGGCGTTTATACCGGCGCGAACCTCGATAACAACCGGCGCTACTCGATCGAAGGCCAGATCGGTGAAGCTTTGCACAGCGATCTGCCGTATTTGCGCGTGGCCTACGGAGTGACTTATCTCAGCTTCGCCCATGATGCCGACCTCCAAACCGGACAGCTCATCACTCGTCAGACCGGCGGCTACTTCAGTCCCACCGAGTTCCTGCTCAACCAGGGCATGCTGAATATTTCGCACCGCTTCACCCCCCGCGTGGAGTGGGGTGCGACAGGCGCCGCAGGCCTGCAGAACGTGGGGAGCAGCACTTCAAACTTTTCTAACAGCCAGTTCGCTTCAAGTTTTGAAACTCACTTGCGTTGGCGTCTCTCCCCCGTCAATGAACTGATGTTGGGGTACGAGTATCTGAACGTATACAACGCGTTTCAGCGTAATTTGTACCGTTTTGCGTGGAGGCACTATTTCTGACGAGTGAGGAGCTCACATCATCCGAGGGCGTCGATTCGTTTCGGCTGGAGCGCGGCCTGGCCCTGATGTTGATCGGAGCGGCCGCGATCTACTTGCGCGTGCGCAACCCCCTCTATTCCACCGCCTACATGGACGAATCCGTGTACGTCGTTTACGGGCGGATGTTTCTCGCCCGTCATTTTGAATCGCCGCTCGATACGCCACTCCAATGGAGTTTCGGGTGGTATCTCTGGCCGATGATGGCGGCGTGGGCCGACCGCCTCGGCGGATTAGCCGCGCTGCGAGAGATGGCCGCGATTCTGGGCGTGGTGACCGTTGCTGCGACCTACGGATTTGCCAGCCGCGTTTTCTCCAAGGCCGTAGGTCTAGGCGCGGCCGCCATCATGGCTGTGATCGCGCCGGCAGTCTTCGTCTCGAGAATTGCCACCCGCGACTCCGGATCGATTTCGTTCTTCGCCCTCGGCCTCTGGGCCTTCGCTGCCGCATGGAAGGAGGACAAGAAGCGCTACTGGATACTGGCGGGGTTGTGCCTGTTCCTAGCGTTTCTGTGCAAATATCTGGTGGCGATTTACTTTCCGGTGCTGGTATTGCTGGCGCTGGTGAAAGGGTGGCGACCGCTCTTGTTCCTCACGCTGCCTTTGACTTTGGCCTGCGCCGTCTACGGCCTGTTGCATTTCGACGACCTCAAACATTTGCTGCTCTATGGTTCCGGCTACAGTGCGCTGCGCGCGCCCGATGCCTGGGACATTTACGTCGCACGCCGCGGCGACTTCTGGCTCCTGGTGGTGCCAGCGATCGTTGTCCTGGCCGGCCCTCGGTGGCGCAGCGCCGTCTGGCTCTGGGCCGGTGCTTGCCTCATGTTGCTCTTCCAATGGAAGTCGCGCGCGGATTTCGACTACTGGAAGCACGTGAACTACACCTTGCTGTTCATGGTGCCATTGGCGGCTGCCGGCGTGGTGGCGGCGATAACGATGCTTCGCACGAATTACGGCAGCCGATTGCTGTGGAGCATAGGCGGCGTGCTGGCGCTTGCCTCGGGCGTAGCCTGGCTGGGCCAACCGCAATCCATCCAGACGTTTCTGTTCTGGCCCAACGTGGAGCCGGCGCTGGCTTACTTCGACGGCAGCCTCGCCCCTCACGACCGCGTTTTGGTCGATGACACGGTTTTTCGCTACTACTTTCAGCCGCCGCTCGGCCAGTCGAGCATCACCGATCCCATGTATTTCCACTATCGCGACAGCGCAGGCCATGACGACTTCGACGAAGACGCTTACAAAGCTGCGGTCCGCGAAGGTGCGTTCAGTTACGTGGTGATGGATGGCGGAATGGGTGATGAGGCAAGACACATGGACCGAGCGATTCGCCCGCTGCTCAATCACTATCAGCTTCAGATGTCGGCGTTGGATCCCGTGAGGGGTCAGAAAATCGAAGTCTACTCGCGCGACACGGCTCGGACTCCGGGTGGACCGAACATTCATTTGCTTTCACCGGCCAGCGGGGCTCTCGTCACCACCAAGGACAGCGCTACCGTCGCCGAAGGCGTGACCTCCGGCGCGCACGCCGATTGGTACGCCGAAATCGAAGTCTTCACCAACGCGTGGTACCCGCAAGGTGGACGAGTCCCGATCGCTGAGGACGGCAGTTTTCACCAGAGGATCTATCTTGGGGGGCAAGGACCCGAGCAGTGCTATCACCTGGTACGAGCGCGGCTGTTTGACGACTTAGGCCACCAGCAGGCGATCACATTGAATCACGGCGTGGCCCGCGCCGGAGGACCCACAGTCTGCAACGTGGCGCAGGCGAATCGATAGGAGGGATGTGTTGGAAGTACAGTCGCCCGTCCGCTATTCAATCGCGATCCCGCTCTACAACGAACGCGACAGCATCATGCCCTTGTACCAACGGCTGAAAGAAGTCATGGAGTCCGCCGGCAAGCCTTTCGAGTGCGTGTTCGTGGATGACGGCAGCACCGATGACAGTCTGGCCTTGTTGCGTGAGATTGCCCTGGTGGACAGCCGCATCACCGTGGTCGGGCTGCGCCAAAACGCAGGCAAGTCACAGGCACTCTCGGCCGCTTTCAGCGTGGCCCGCGGCGATTTCATCGTTACCATGGACGGCGACCTGCAGCACGATCCCGCGGACATTCCCCGGTTCGTCGAGAAACTGGAAGAAGGCTTTGACATTGTTTGCGGCCAGCGCGTGTGTCGCCGCGAAGGCCTGTTCCAGCGAATCTCCAACCGTTGTGCCAACTGGGTGCTCGCCAGTCTCACCGGATTACCCATCCACGACTGGGGCGGAGGTTTCAAAGCCTACCGTCGTACGCTGGTCTCCGATGTCCCGATTTACGGCGAGTTGCAGCGGTTGATCCCGGTGCTGGCATTCGGCCGCGGCATCCGCGTCTCAGAGATTCCCATCACCGTCGCGCCCCGCGAGCACGGAGTCTCCAAATACGGTGTGATCCGCAAGCTGCCGGTCTTCTTTGACTTGCTCACGGTTCGGTTTCTTCTGCGCTATCTTTCCCGGCCGCTGCATTTCTTCGGTACGGCTGGCTTCCTGGGCGTCTTTGCCGGCAGCGTGATCGGGCTCTGGCTTTTGGTGGACCGCGTGATTTATGGCGCGCACATCATGGGTGAACATGGTCCGCTCATGATTTTCTCGGCCGTGATGATCGTCTCAGGTGTTCAATTACTCGCTCTGGGATTGCTGGCGGAGATCCACGTGCGTTATCACTTCGAAGGCCGCAGCCGGACCATTCTTGAAGACGCGGCTTGTTTGATTCGGGCCCACAGCCAGTCTTCGACAAACCGAGAGAGCAAGGCCTCCCTATCTTCGTCCTGATGCCTCTCGACTACGGAGCGAGCGCCGGCACAGAGCATTGTCCTTCCCCCAGACAGCTCTGAGGTGAGCTGCCTCCTCGTCTGTACATTTGCGGGGGAAACATTCCGAGATGCGCGCGCGCAACACTTTTTCATACTCTAAGCACGCAGCAAAAGTTCATTTCATTTCTGTCACGGGCTGCCCTGGATGGATTTCCTAGGCATGAGAGCCGGGGCAACCAGTCAGGGGGAAGCATGAAGATCGATCTCCGTCGTTTGCTGGCGCTCGCGATCGTTCTGGCCGCCGGTATCGGGGTCTCCAGCGCGTACAAACATAAAGATGACCAAGCGTCCAAAGGCCAAGTCTATGTGAGCGTTCATCCTCAAGAGGCTTACATCTGGGTTGACGGCAAGCCCGTGAGCCACCGCAGCAGCAAACTGGACCTGGCGCCTGGTGAGCACACCATCACCGTTGCCAACTATGGGTTCGAGCCGATGAGCCAGAAGGTTACTGTTGCTGCCGGATCGCACCAGAGGATTGACGCCCAACTCAAACCTGCGGGCGGGCCTGTGTCCGGACCCTGGGGGCGCATTCAGATCGAAGGTGTTCCCGGCGATGCCCTGGTATTTGTGAACGGGACCACACCGGGATTCTTTGTCGGACACGCCGATGAAATGAACAACAACATCTTCAACATGCAGCGGCTGATACTCCCGACGGGCAAACACCAGTTGTTCATCGTTCGCCGCAGCACGGACCAGCCCATCTGGTCGGGGCCGGTGGACGTTCAGGAAGACAGACGTCTGATCGTGTACGTCAAAGGCCAAGACAAAGCCAAGCTGGTCTACAAGAAATGGGACGAAGGAAAGAAGCTCGCCTCGCTAAGACGGTTTGATACAGGTATCGCCAGCGCGACCATTGTGGTCGCGCCGGTAACCGCGCATTTGGCTGCGGACACACCGAACATACGCTGCGACCAGACAGGGAAACTGACGTGGTCGTCCGCCAACGCCGCGCAAACAGTCATTATGGCGAACAACCAGAAGGTGGCCGCAGCTCCCGCAGGTACGGTCGAAGTAGATCCAAAGGCAACCACCAACTATCAGCTCCGCGCTGCTGGTCCGGGCGGAGTGGTCACCCAGGATGCCACGATGCATGTCGACAATACGGTGAAGACTTCTCTCACCATTTCGCAGCCGGAACTTCACTTCGTCAAGGTCGGAGACCAGATCAAGCAACAGGACACGGCCAACCTCGTCTGGAGCGCCAGCAACGCCGATTCGGTGAGTATTGACCGCATCGGCTCGGTGAGTGGAGCGAACGGAACGCAGACCGTCCAGGCAACGCCTTCGAACACGAATGAAGGCGAGGTGAACGAGACCCAGGTCTACAAGATAACCGCCAAAAACGACTGCGGAGGATCAGATACCAGCATGGTCGCGGTTCATCTCACCGGCTCCATCGAGCCGGCGGTCGTAGCCGAAGCCCCCCCGCCGCCCGAGCTACCCCATACTGCAACGCCCCTACCGCTGCTGGCCCTGTTTGGGCTGGCTTCGCTGGGCACCGGTGCTTTTTTGCGGATGCGCTCCAAGCGCTAGTCCGAAAGCGGCTCTTTTGCTCTCGGCCCCGACAAAATCGGGGCCGATCTTTTCTCAGGTGCCATCGGGGGCAGGCTGAACCCGGGTCTGCATGCCGTCGATCGAGGTGTGCCTGCTCGTAACCAACTGAAAGCAAGCCACATAGAGGCGTGAATCCTTTATAGGGGGGTGTCCGTATACTGCTCAGCCATTTATGATGAGCCGGATTCAACAGGTAACTTGGGGAGCGGCTTTGAGCCCAGACAGCGAATTGACCCGCCTGCGCAACGGCGATGTTCAAGCCGTGGGTCCGCTGATGGACCGTTACCAGCATCGTCTCTACCGTTACCTGTTGCGCATGGTCTGGCAGCAGGCAACGGCGGAAGATCTATTCCAGCAAACCTGGATCCGGGTGATCGAAAAAATTGGCGCCTACGATCCCAACCGCAATTTCGAGAGCTGGCTGTTTGCCGTGGCACGCAATCTGGCCTTGGATCATTTGCGTCGCTACCAGCCGGAGAGTCTGGACGAGCCTCTGCCTTCCGGCGATTCGCGGGCGCAACTGATCGCCGGATCGGGACCGGGAGCGCTCGAGCAACTGCTGACCCACGAGCGTGCCGGATGGCTGATCGAGGCGTTGGCTGAGCTACCTGCGGTGTTTCGCGAAGTGCTGACTTTGCGTTTTGAGGAAGAGATGAAAATTGAAGAGATTGCCGTTGTCCTGGCAGTGCCTCTGGGCACGGTGAAGACCCGGCTGCACCGCGCCCTGAAACATCTGCGCAATAGGATCGAAGAGAAAATGGAGACCAGGAATTGAACATGGACGAACACGCTTCCATTCACGATCTATTGACCTTGGCCGCCGCCGGCGCGCTCGATGCCGCCGACCAGCGACGGGTCGAGCAACATCTGCGCGAGTGCGCCGATTGCCGGGCTGAATTCCACGCCTGGGGACGGCTCACGGGCGCCCTGGAAGCACTGCCCACGCCGCAAGCGCCTTCGGGCCTGGTAGAGCGTACGCGCCGCCTACTGGACCGGCAAGCTGCAGTTCAGATCGAACATCGGCGAAGCCGGATGCCTCTGGTATGGCTGACGTTGCTCGCATGGGCCGGCACGTTGCTTACGTGGCCGCTGTTCCAGTTGCTGGGCGGGTTTTTAGAGGTATCGCCGCTGAGCTCGTCTCAGGTTTGGATCGCTTACCTCCTTGTCTCATGGATGACGAGCATGGTCATCGCCGGGTTGCTCGCCCAGCGGCACCGCCAAGAGAGGACCTTATGACCCGTTTTTCCGACGAATTGCGCATCATTCCGATGGTGGCTCGGATCTTTGCCATCTTGATCCCTATCGGCGGCTTCATCGGGTTGTTTGCCGTGTTGTCCAACGACCCCAAAGTGGGGCAGTGGCCGCTGCTTGGCCGGGTGGCCTTTTCCATCTGGCCGGGTCTGTTGGTCGGAGTGCTGGTTCTGTTCTACGGCTATATCAACGCTGATGCCCGACGCCGCGGCATGCGCTACGTGATGTGGACGCTGCTGGCGATGTTCGTCCCCAATACGCTGGGCATCATTCTTTACTTCATCTTGCGCGAGCCGCTGCAAGCGCAGTGCCCGAAGTGCGGGGCGCCGGGACGAGTGAATTTCACGTTTTGTCCGCAATGCGGCGCCGAGCTGTCGACCGCCTGCCCGTCGTGCAAACGCGCGGTTGAGCCGGGCTGGAAGAGCTGTCCTTATTGCCGGAGCGCGCTGGGGGCGGGCGCACCGCGAACCGCGTGAGTAAGGAAGATTGTGATGGCGGCGGAAAGTCTAGGGGACTAGATCGCTCAGCAAAAATAGTAAAGGCTGTGACATTGGTTATGCTCTAGCCGCCAACTCCTGCGAGGGAGTTAACTGCGTGGATGCATGTACCGTCACAGCCCTTGATGCAACCGCCGCTTTCGCAGCCCCTGACCCCGACAGCTCCTCGCAGAGTCCGTCGGTTTTTTCGGGTCCGGGCGTCCGCCGAATCGCTTCACCGGACAGATCACTCAGTCTACTTCGGACCGGCTACTGTTTATTGAAGCCAACCCTTTCGACCGTCGACGCAGCCATCCTAATTAAAGACGGGTAAAAGTCAACGCCGAAGATCGGTGCAAACCGCGATTTTTTTCAGGCGTTCGAAGCGCGTGTGCCCTCCTTGAAAATCGCGTCTCCGCGCGAGGCGGGTTCACGCCCTACCGCCTTTTCCACAACAATTTCCACAAAACTGTGGCAAACTTGACACCGCGATCGAGGAATCAAATTGAACATCTTGACGGCGCGAGCAACGTGCCGCATGTTGGAGATGAGAACTAAGGTGTCTGATCTGGTCGCCCATGTCGATGGCGGTTCCCACGGCAGCCCGGGTCCGTCGGGCATTGGCGTGGTGATCACCAAGCCTGATGGCGAAATGATCCGCATTGCGAAATGGATTGGCCATCACGACAACAATGTCGCCGAATACGCTGCGCTTCTCGAAGCTCTTCAGTGTGCGCTTGATCTCAAGGCGACTGCTCTCCACGTCTACACCGATTCTGAACTCGTGGTGAAGCAAATGACCGGTGAGTATGCCTGCCGCAG
>DATDGP010000214.1:0-9664 GCA_036522035.1 Terriglobales bacterium | reverse complement strand
GCGAGCAAGATCAGCGAGCAGTTCCTGATCCCCGTGCTGGAGGCCATGCTGCATCAGTTTCCCTTTCGGATTCTCGGCTTTCACGCCGACAACGGCTCGGAGTTCATCAACCATACCGTGGCCAAGCTGCTAGAAAAACTGCGGGTAGAGTTCACCAAGAGCCGCGCCTACCGGAGCCAGGATCAGGCGCTGGTGGAAGGCAAAAACGGCGCGGTGATTCGCAAGCTGATGGGCTACGGCCATATCGCCAGCGAACACAGCGAGGAACTGCAGAAGTTCTACACGGCGCATTTCAATCCGTACCTGAACTATCACCGGCCCTGCGGATATGCGACGGTAACAGTGGATGCCCGCGGCAAGCGGCGGCGGCGCTACCCCGTCGAAGATTACCCCACACCCTACGAAAAGTTTCGTTCGCTGGCTCAGGCGAGTCAGTATCTCAAGCCCGGAATCACCTTCAAGCAGATGGACGCGTGGGCAGGCGCGATGAGCGACACCGAGTGCGCCGAAAAGATGAACGCTGCCAAGGCCCAGCTTCTGCGCCGATGCAAGAGCTCCTCGCCAATTCCCCCGCGCTTTCTGTGAAGCCACACCAGGACTGTGGAAATGCCGGGCCCGTGGAAAGTGTGAAAAACCAAAAACGGGTTTTCCACACTTCCCACCGGCCCTTGGAAATCTCGCCCACCCCGCGAGATTTCCACATTCCCACAGCCCCGGCGTGCGCCGGATGGAAAAGCGGAAAACCAAACCCAGGTTTCCCACTTTTCCACGCGGCGCACGCGACGACGACAACGATCTCTATCTCTTCAAACCCAAAAGCCAAGAAAGGAAGTCGGCCGCTGCGCGGCCTCCTCATCCCTTTAAACTACTCTGCATTATCAAGTCCTTTCATGCTCATTCTTCGATTGGAAAATGCTATTGCAGCGCATTTAAGTGGAATAAGGCCAGTACCACCCTTTTTTTTGTGGCGGACTACTCGAGGCATCCACGTTGATCCCATTGAGAGGTATCTTAAACCACGCTCAATTCAGGAGGATTTCTGGCCGGCCTATTTCGGGCTCGCCTGAACCACTATTTGTTGAAGCCGTGGGATCCGCCGGCAGGCCTCTGGAAACCGCCCACGAAGTCAGCCTGCTGCTGGATGCGCAGTTCCCCTGGCTGTCCGAGGCCTTCGCTGTACGCTCAAATCGCAAGAAGGTGCTTCGTCAAATCGGTTGGCTGATGTTGCTGACGATGTATGCGCCTGTCCGGGCCCAGTGGCTGCATTACCCCACGGCTGGCGTTCCCGAACTCCTGATGGCAAGCCGAACCTAATGGCTCCTGCCCCGCGCACCATCGGCGGCAAGCCGGATTTCTCCGGAATATGGATCACGGGGAAACCACAAAGGGATATTACGTAGAGATCGACGCTGGAAAAATGGGGGGAAAGGACAAAGCACTGCTCGAGATCAAAAACGAAGGCAGCGCCAATGACGCCGCCACGTGACCTATCATTTTCATTGATGGTTCGCACTGACCGTCGCCGAGCAAGCTCTAGTGATTCTCTTGCCCGATGAGCATCGCGTTAGGTCTGGTGAAATCTCGGAGGTCTGCCTGAATCGTTTACCGATAGGAGCGGAAACGAGGGAGATCAACCGGACGTTTTATCGGTTGCGCATGATCGTACTGATCGCGCTCACAACCGGTATGCGGATGGCTGAAATCTTCGCCTTGACCTGGAGTGACCTTCGCTACCACCGAGGGACGATTGCCGTTCGCGCCAAGCTGGCTGCTGAATTGTGGCCAAAAGGAGCGAAACTTCCCTTGGGGGATCCTGCATCAACTTCATCGAGAAAACTGCATTTAGGCCTTAGTAGGTGTAATACAAATTGTTTGCACTGTCATACACTCCCAGTATGGTCGAAGGTCGAGATGACTACCGCTGAGGTTAAACACAGCCCTTGATTTTTTGGTCGGCTGATCCCTTGGCGACCGATGATTGTATGGACAGCGTGGAACTGCTTCGCTCGCGGCTGCTGTTCACTTCGCCCCACGCTACTACCGAGGACGCTACTACCGAGGGGTGTAAACATCTCAAGCATCCCTAAACAACGGGCGTCAAGTCCGATCTGCCTACGGATAAACGGGAGCCGATAGTCAGTTTGGTATCTCGTAGTCTCGTCTGTTTTAAAAGCGCGGAGGCAGCAGATGCTCCCCAAAAATGGCGGATTTGTGCACGGTGAGGAAGAGATTTTCACTAGATCCCAACGGGTGTGTGAAGCGCAGCCAGTTTCCTTTATTGGTGCGCCGCGCTGCTAGTTCAGCTTGTGCGAAGTTTGACGTCAGTTCCGAGCTCAGCATCTGTGTACACCCGCGATTGGACTCCTCAACCAGACGAACATGGGTGTATTGCTATTGTTCGGTTCTTTTCTTGTCAGCCTAGCCTCCACTTGTTTTACTATTGTGGAATCAATAGGATAGGAGTGTCCGAATGGGCGACGCCAGCCTATTTCCGGCTGAGCGCTCCTCTTCAAAATAATAGGTTTATTATCAGTAAGGTGCGTGATTCATTCAGTTGTGAGCGACTTTCTGGCATAGCCGAGCTCAAAAACGTAAGTGATTGATTTTAAAGTGGTGGCCAGGGACGGAATCGAACCGCCGACGCCAGCCTTTTCAGGGCCTCCTACCGAATTGGCGCAGTGGTTTAGAATCAATGCATGTGACTGAAGAAGAAGGGCTTACATTCGCAATTCCTTAGGACGGTTTGGGATGATTTGGGCTGTTTTCGGTCGCTCGATGTTCGGCTATTGTTCGGGCGACTGCCAGCTTGAGAATGTGAACGTCGATTGAATAAAGAAACGCGTCTCCCGTATGGTCCGAAAATGTCGTCGCTAAACGTCCCACACATGGGAAGGGTCTCAGGGTTCAACCCGCATACGCCAGGCGCCCACCAGGGTTACGGCGTCACCCAGCCTGAGCCATAAACGCTTGGTCAAGAGTCCGGACAAGTAAGAAACCTTTATGTTCTGTAGCGCTGCTCCGCTACGCCGCCAGGCGGTAATAGTAGTTCAACAATTCTCCCAGACGCTCTCGCCGGTCAATGGGGCCGGGTGCCGCAGGGGCGAGCGTTTCCGGGCTAATCAGCCGGTTCTCCAGTCCTTGGTGATTCCGTTCCCGGTGGTAGTGGGCCGCGAACTCCGCTGTGGCTTTGCGCACCGAGGTTTCGCCGAATAAGATCACCCGTTCGAGACACGATTCCTTGATGCTCCGCACAAACCGTTCCGCGTGCGCGTTCAGATTCGGACTTTGGGGCGGAATCTTCACCGAAGCTACGCTCGTTTCGGCCAGCATCTTCACAAACTCGGCCGTGAACAAGGGATCGCGATCATGAATGAGATAGCGCTTGCCTTTTAGCAGCCCCTCCACCGCGTCCGTGAGGTTGCGCGCGATATGGTTCATCCATAACCCGTTCGGACTGGATGCAATTCCCGCAATCTCCACCTTGCGCGTGGGACAACTCCAGGAAGAATAGGATCACGAACCGCTGCAGGCCACGTCGCGTCCAGGCTTCGATGGTGAAGAAGTCCGCCGCTACGATTAGGTCCCAGTGCTGCGCCAGGAGCTCGTTCCAGGTGGTCTTCCGACCGCGCTCCGGCGCAGGTTCCAGGCCGTGCCGCTGGAGGATGGCCGCGATGGTGCTGCGCGCCATTTCGTTCGAAAGGGCGCCCTGGATGCGCCGGTAGCCCCAATTCCGATTTTCCCGAGCCATGCGCGCCACCAGTTCCCTCCAGTTCCCCGGCTTTGCGCGGCAGCCCTTGCTTCCGCTGGGTGCTCCCATCGTTCTTCGCCGCGATCAGTTTCCGGTACCAGGCCAGCAACGTCGCCGGCGTGACAATCGTGGCCACCTCCTGCAGCAACTTCTTTCCCAATCCCTTGGCCTTAGCGGCCAACCGCCGACGTTGGTCGTCGGTGAGCCGCAAGCGCCGCTCGCCGAGTTGCTCTCGCAGCACCCGATTCTCCTCTCTGAGGTAATCCATCGCCTGCAGTTGACGCTGGTTCATCCACCCAGCCACGGCGATCAGAACAAATCGGAATGGATCCAAGACCCTGGACATCTGGTCAATCTATCATCGCCGCGCAGCCAAGATCTGGCGATTCAGGTGGATCAAGTTTTCGGACCATACGCGGTCGGTCAGTGCAGAGGAGGCCTGCGCAACCGATTGATTTCATTATCCGCGGGTATTGTCAACCCACAAGCAATTGTTCTAACGTGTTTCACGGCGGCCGCTCCTCTTCATTCCTTGTTCATTGTCTATTGAACCGCAATAGTTACGTCGGCTTGGCTGGTCTTCCCCGATATGGCGATCACCACAGGCGCATTTCCGGGCGCGATACCGGTAGGCACGACGGCGTTAATTTGATAAAGGCCCACGGAATATGGTGATAAGCCCGAAAACGTAATCGTGGCGGGTACACCACTGATCGTCAGCGATGGCTGGGCAACGGTAACCGGCGCGGGAACCGGAGTCGCGGCCCCGAGAGCCACTACGGAACTGACCGCCCCCAGGCCCGTGCAGTAAATCACGATGGCATCGCCGGCATGCGCGGGGTGCGTAGTATTCAGAACGCTGCCATTGGGGTCCGTGATTGCCCCTTGTCCGGTGCCCGTCTGCGGTACCGTGAAGATCGCGGGCAGCGTGTCCGCGATCGTAACAGATTTTGCAACCGATTGATCAGTCCCATGAGTAATCAAAACCTGGGTCTGCTGGTTGGGTACAAGATCATAGGGCAATTGAGCGTTGACCTGCCCATCGGCCGCGTAGTTCAAGGGAACCAGTACGTTTCCGATGGACACCTGCGCGTTTGCCAAAGTCACGCCGAGCGGCACGCCAGGAGCGTTCTGCGGACCATCGGCTAAGTCCGCGCCGAAAATCGAGATCCAGCCGCCAGGAGTCACGATGGAACTCCCCTGGTAACTCCCGGAATTCACAATCCCTAGCACCTCCGGAACCGGTTGTGTCTGCGGAATTACCGTAACCGTTATGACATCTGCCGTGCCGGTCGAAAACTGGGCGGCCGGTTTAGCGATGACTGTTACGGGTGTGTTGATTCCTCCCGCAGGTTGGTCGAAAGTGTACGAATTCCTATAGAGGCCGTTTCCAATCCCGTTGAGCGGCAAGTACGCCTGCGGATTGTTGCTGAAATAGACGTTTACTCCTCCGTTGTCAAGGAGATTGCCGCACGCGTCTTTTACTTGCACCTGAATGGTGAAAGCGCTGCCCGCTTCGATCTGTTGTCCGTTCGATAGAGAAGTGAAAGCTGCTGCAATGGGTTGGCAAATCGTGGTGGCAAGTGGCCGAAGCCCACTTTCATTAGGAGCGGCTGCCGCGGCTGCGGTAGATCCGGAACTGGGAATCAGCCCGACAATTCCCACAATCGAAAGTGTGCCGTCGGCGAACAAAATGCGCAGGCTTCCATTATAAACACCTGAGGCAAGGCTTCCAAATTGAGGCTGAAGTGTGATGGTTTGTGCACTGCCTATGATTCCCGATGCCGGAGAAGCTGTGAACCATTGGATCCCGTTATCCGTCGTCGAGACGGACGTGAACGAAATCGGCGTCGACGACTGGTTTGTGATTTGAATTTGTTGCGAAGCACCACTCGTGAGGACCACGCCCAACGGTGTTACGGCTGGCGGTACGACAGTGGCAGCGGCGACAACGTTGAGGCGGATGGAAATAGCTTGCGGTGTGTTACCCGCCGACGCAGATTGCACCAGCACCGTGCCGAAATAGACACCCTCTGGTAATCCCCCGGCAGCCCCCATGCTGGGGGTGGCAGCGATTTGAACATTTTGGGGCGCGCCGGCGGTCACATTGAAACTGTTGGCCGTCGCTGTCAGCCATGGCTGCCCAGTCGTGGTCGGCGATTCCAAAGTAATCGTCATCGTTCCAGAACCCCCGTTCCCGACGGCCACGGATTGCGGAACGGGATCGGGTCCACCAGCAACCGCCGTAAACGTCAATGCCGTTTGCGATAGCACAATGCTTTGAGGAGCCGGCGACACCGTGGCCACTACCGGAATCACAATCTGCTGCCCGCTGCCATTCGTCAGCGTAATCTGCCCGACATAAGTACCGGGAGCCAAGCCGGTGGGATCGGCGCTCACGCTCAGGACTTGCTGACCTCCCGAGAGCACACTGAAAAGTGCTGACGGCACATTTAACCAGTTGGAGAAGGAACTAGGGGCGGCTCCGGCCGTGAGCGTCCCGCCACCCGTATTAGACACAGTTAGCGAGTTGGAACTCGGCGTTCCGTTCTGAACGAAAGAGAAGGTCAGGCTCTGGGGCGCTACCGACATAATCGGAATCGACGGAGGCGGAGAATTGACGGTCAGGGTGACCGGCACTTGTTGCTGCGAGGGATTGGCCGGTGTGCTGGATGCCACCGTCACGTTTCCGGAATACTGGCCGGGGGATAGCCCCGCCGGACTTACGGCGACACTAATATTTTGACCGGCGAGCTTCATCGCGTTCAGCCAGTTGCCACCCTGAGCCGTTTGTGACACGTTGAAGCTTACCGTCGATCCGTCACTTGCAAAAACCGATATTGTTTGCGCGGCAGGCGCGGTGCCGCCAGCGGTTACCTGGAAGTTGAGCGGACTTGGAGCCACAGTTAATGCCGGCAGTGCACTAACCACCAGCGATACGGTCACGGTCTGCGGGGACCCGGATGAGGATACGGTCACGGTTCCGTTGTATGTGTTTGCCGCGAGACCGGCCGGGTTGGCTGTAACGTTCAGAGTAAGAGGAGTGCTGCCCGACGTTGGATTGACGCTGAGCCAGTTGCCTGAGCTGGCGGCAGTAGCGGTGAAGTTGACGGACGTCGCTGGCCCGAGCGCCGAAAGAGTCTGCCCTACAGCAGTAGAACTGCCAGCGGGCACATTGAACGATAGCGTAGTGGGCGAAACAGTAAGAGCCGGCGGCGTGACGGTCAGGCTAGCATTCACCTGCGGTGTATTCGAGGCATTGGGAGCGTTGATGGTCAGAGTGCAGATGTAGGAAGTGTTGACAGCCACGCCAGAGGTGTTCACCGAGGCTGTTACGTTTCCCGGCGTGTTGCCGCTGCTGGGGTTTACGTTCAGCCACGCGCAGCCCGAGCCGGAGACAACCTGGAAAGCCACTCCTGAAGAGGGATTGGCGCTGTTCACGCTGAAAGTTTGCGCCGCCGGGGGTGCCGAGTTCATCACATACGTGAAACTGACCGTGCTCGGACTGATCGTAAGCGTGGCTCCTGTCAGCGCCAGGCTCACCTGGACGGAAACCGACGTTGCATTTGGCGCCGAGATCGTGATTGTACAACTGTAATTGTTTGGCGCCAGTCCAGAGACATTGACGGACACTGAGAGATTGCCAGGCGTCGTGCCGCTTGTGGGAGTTATGGTTACCCAACTACAGCCCGTGCCTGGATTAACGGAGAAACTGGACCCCGAAGGAGTACTGGTGACTGTAATCGACTGGTTGGGAGGCGCGCTGCCCGCCACCACTGCGTTGAACGACAGCAAGGACGGACTCGCCGATAGGGTTGTGGTCGTCCCTGACGTTACGGTTAATAAAGCTTGCACGGTCTGGCTCGCGGCCCCGGAGGCGCTAAACGTGATCGTGCAGGAGTAGCTGCCTGCGGTCAGCCCCGCCGTGTTGACTGATGCCGTCGCGTTATAGGACGTGCTACCGCTGGCTCCACTCAGGTTCAGCCACCCGCACCCGCTTCCCAAGGACCCCGTGACGCTCACGCCGGTGCTGGGGTTCGCACTGCTTATAGTAATGGTTTGCGCTAGTGGAGCGGCGCCGCCCAACTGATAGCTAAAGCTGAGCGTGGAAGGACTGGCGGTAATGCTGGTCCCTGCTGTTACCGTCAACGAAGCCTGCACGGTCTTGTTGGCGGCTCCAGAAGCGCTGAAGGTGACGGTGCATGAAAAGCTGCCTGCGGTCAGCCCCGCCGTGTTGACCGAAGCGCTCGCGTTATACGCCGTGCTCCCGCTGGCTCCGCTAAGGTTCAGCCACCCGCACCCGCTTCCCAATGACCCCGTAACGCTCACGCCGCTGCTGGGGTTGGCGCTGGTTACCGAGATCTGCTGAGCGCTCGGAGCAACGCCTCCCATCTGATAGGTGAAACTGAGCGTGGAAGGAGTGGCGGTAATACTGGTCCCTGTTGTTACCGTCATCGAAGCCTGCACGGTCTGGCTGGTCGCTCCAGAGGCGCTGAAGGTGAGGGTGCATGAATAGATCCCTGCCGTCAGCCCCGCCGTGTTGACGGAGACAGTCGCGATATATTGTGTGCTGCCGCTGCCTCCACTCAGGTTCAGCCACCCGCACAGTCCTCCAAAGGACCCCGTAACGCTCACTCCGCTGCTCGGGTTCGCACTGCTTACAGTGATGGTTTGCGCTAGTGGAGCGGCGCCTCCCAATTGATAGTTGAAATTGAGCGTGGAAGGACTGGCGGTAATGCTGGTCCCTGTTGTTACCGTCATCGAAGCCTGGACGGTCTGGCTGGCGGCTCCAGAGGCGCTGAAGGTGATGGTACACGAATAGATCCCTGCTGTCAGCCCCGCCGTGTTGACTGATGCGCTCGCGTTATACGACGTGCTCCCGCTGGCTCCGCTCAGGTTCAACCACCCGCATGCGCTTCCCAATGACCCCGTAACACTCACGCCGCTGCTGGGGTTGGCGCTGGTTACCGAGATTTGCTGAGCGCTCGGAGCGACGCCTCCCAGCTGATAGTTGAAACTGAGCGTGGAAGGACTGGCGGTAATGCTGGTCCCTGCTGTTACTGTCAAGGAAGCTTGCACCATCTGGCTGGCGGCTCCAGTGGCGCTGAAGGTGATGGTGCACGAATACATTCCTGCTGTCAGCCCCGCCGTGTTAACTGATGCGCTCGCGTTATACGACGTGCTCCCGCTGGCTCCGCTCAGGTTCAGCCATCCGCACGCGCTTCCCAATGACCCCGTAACGCTCACGCCGCTGCTCGGGTTGGCACTGCTTACACTGATGGTTTGCGCTGGTGGAGCGGCCCCGCCCAATTGATAGCTAAAGCTGAGTGTGGAAGGGCCGGCGGTAATGCTCGTCGCTGGTGTTACCGTTAAGGAAGCTTGCACGGTTTGGTTGCCAATACCGGGGGCGACGAAAGTAATCGTGCAGGTATAGCTACCTGCTGTCAGTCCCGCCGTGTTGACCGAGGCACTTGCGCTATATGGTGTGCTCCCGTTGGCTCCGCTCAGGTTCAGCCACCCGCACCCGCTCAGTGCAACGCCAGCGGTAACGCTTACGCCGCTGCTGGGATTCGCGCTGGTTATTGAGATCGTCTGAGCCGCCGGAGCGGCGCCTCCCAATTGATAGTTGAAACTGAGCGTGGAGGGACCGGCGCGTGTCAAGCACTTTGAGACACCTGGCATGGGAATTTAGTGACTTTCTTCCTTTGTCTTTTGGCCGTTTGGTACCGGCTTGTTGATCCAAACGTCCGAGGGCAACGGCAGTGGTCTTGGGGATTGCCTGACGAAGCGGTTGGGGTGTGCTCGGTAAGCGGCATTGAGCACTACTTGGCGTTGAGCCAGGGCGGCCGGGGCCTCGCCGAAATGAACCACGGCGGGGGCGAGCATGGCGATCCCGGAGTGGCGATGTTCCTCGTT
>DATDGP010000213.1:0-33294 GCA_036522035.1 Terriglobales bacterium | reverse complement strand
CTAAACTCCTTCGCACCGCGCAGCGAATCCAGCCAGGGGTCGCGCAGCATTGCCGGGTAGCAGAAGAAGCCCCTGGCGATGGCTCGGGAAAGCATTTCCAGCGCCAAGGGCGTTTCTCCAAGGTAGGCGACCTGGCGCGCCATATAGAACAAGCCTTCAGGATCGCGAAAGGTCGCTTGGCGAAATTCGTCACTGGCCTGCAAGCTTTTATCGCGATCGCCTTCGATCAGAGTCCGCAAGGAAGTCAGGTACAATTCGCCCAGTCGGCCTGCGGGGAGAGCTTCCCTTAGCTCAAGCGAGGCGAGGGCATCGTCCATACGGCCCAGAGCCGCCAGGCACAGAGCCGTGGAGTATCCGAAGTCGTCGCCACCGCAGGCTTCAAGCGCCCGCTCGTAGTCACCCAGCATGAAGTAGGTGTGAGTTACGCTGGTGGGAATCTGAGGGTCAAGACGCCGTGCTTCGTGGTGTGCTGCCAATGCAGGCTGGAGGAGGCCGCAGTACCGGCACACGTGGGCTAGTCCGGCAAAGAGTTCGGGATCGTTTCTGCGGCTGTGCGCCCGTTCCAAGAGCCGCTTCATTGCGTCAAGAACATTCCCCTGATCGACCTGGAGGTGGGTGTAGAAATTGTGCGCCAGCGCCAGGTTGGGATTCAGGCGGAAGGCGATCTGGAACGCTTCGTCGGCGGCGTCCAATCCTTCCTGCGAACCAAGGTTGTATTTATCCCATAGCCAGCGAGCGCGTCCCAATCGCGCCCAGGCCGGGGCATAAGATCTGTCCATCTCTACACATCGCTCGTATTGCTCAATCGCGGCCGGGAGACTGGCCCGCCTTCGCGCCAACTCGTTGGCTCGGAGATACTTTTCATACACCGTTGAGCTTGCCGGCCGGTCGTGCTGCAGCGCCTGATGCTCGCGGGCGCTCAACGACGGCAGTAGGGATTCGACGACCCTACGGACCAGGTCATCGTGAAGCTCCAGCAATTCGCGAATGGTTGTCTGTGACGAGTGTGACCACAGCAGCGTCCCGCTTGGAGCTTCCACGAGCTGGGCCGTGATTCGCAAATGCTCGCCGATCTTCAGCAGCGCACCGATCAACAACACGTCCACGTCCTCTTCCTCGGCGATCTTCTTCAAGTCCGGCGACTCCTGCGCGTAGCGGTCGGCAACAATCGAGGAACGTACGACCAGATCCTCAAGGCCGGCAAGAGAGACGGTGATGGCCTCAGGCAGACTGAAGGCAAGGAATGCGATATCCTCGCTAGGCCGCAAGAGGCGAAAGGGCAGCACGATAATTCGGCGCAGCGGCCGCGCACGTATGCGGGCTTCAATACCCTCCAGGGCCAGTGCGCCACGAATCTCGGCGGCCATGGCTTCTGCGCTGGGATACCGGTCTTCGAGCTCCCGCGCCAGCGCCGTACGGATGATGCGGCTAAACCCCGAGATGGCCCTGGAACCCGTGAGTGCCGGAGGCGACTCATGCAGAATCGCGTGCGCGATCTCGACAACCGACTCGCCGGAAAAAGCCGGCTCGCCGGTCAGCATCTCGTATAGGATGGCGCCGGCGGAAAAAATGTCGGAGCGCCCGTCTACTGGCTGTCCCCGAAACTGCTCGGGGGAGGCATAGCGTGGCGTCCCCAAAAAGGAGCCAGAAACCGTGTCGGTGCTGGCAGCGGTGGCTGCCGGATCCAGCAAGTTCCATTGCGTCTGTTTCGCCAGACCGAAATCCAGCACTTTGGCGCCTTGGGAGGAAAGTAAGATGTTGCCGGGCTTCAAGTCACGGTGGACGATGCCGGTCTTGTGAAAAGCTTCCATAGCCGACAAAAGACCCAGCATGATCTGCGCGGCTTCTTGGATGGGCAGAGGTCCTCGTAGCATCCGGTCCGCCAAAGATTCACCTTCGATCAACTCCATGACCAGAAACAAGTTGTCGTGTTCTTCCACGATGTCGTATAGGCGGCAAGCGTTAGGGTGGGAAATGCGCGCTGCGGCGCGCGCCTCCTGCCAGGAACGCTGGCGGGACACGGGATCGGCCTTCAGCCCGTGGATCACTTTGAGCGCGATCATTCGGTCCAAGCGCGCATCATGGGCGCGAAAGACGGCGCCCATCCCGCCCTCGCCGAGCTTGGAGACAATTCTGTATGGGCCGATTTGCTCGGGAAATCCCGTCACGAGACGATTCCGGTTCTTCGATAACGCTTCTGAGGAGAATCGGTAGTGACCCACGATCCTCGGAGATCGACCTTCAAAGAGGGATCGCAAGAGAAGTGAAATACCTGGTTTTGCTTCTCACCCACTGAGGTGTGGACCTCCCAGAGTGCCTCGATCAGATGAGACCCGCTTGGACCAAGGCTTCCCAGGGAATCATAAGCTCAGTTCGCCAGACTTACATCGGAAATGTGGGTTTACTCCCTCACATTCTTAGCCTTTGGCTGTCGGCGCGATCCTAAAGGCACAGCTTCAAGACGATGGTCTTCTCGTACCACGCAGCCGGTCGGCCGCCACCGCCAGCACGATGATGCTGCCGATGATGATCTCCTGAATATAGTTAGGCCATCCCATCTGCTGGCTGCCGTTGCGCAGGAAGGCCATGATCAGCGCACCCACCATCGAACCTAGAATGCTGCCTTCCCCGCCCGCCAGACTGCCTCCGCCGATCACCACCGCGGCAATGATATCGAGTTCTACCCCCACGGCCACGGTGGGATCCCCCTGGCGCAGCCGCGACATCTGCATCACTCCAGCCAAGCCGAATAACAGCCCGCCCAGCGAATAAATCCAGAGCTTCAGGCGCCTCGTTTGAATGCCGCAGGCACGAGCTGCAATTTCGTTCGAGCCCAGCGCAAATACATGGCGTCCGAAGACAGTTCGGCGCAGTCCGACGGCGGCCAACACAGCAAGGGCCAAAGCCACCCAAACACCGGGAGCCAGCAGCAACCAGGACGGACGGGGAAACGCGAGCGCCAAATTGTTAAGCCAGGTCGCGGGAACATTAACAGTCTGCTCGCCGGAGAGCCACTTCGCCACGCCGCGAGCGATGCCCAGCATTCCCAGGGTGGCGATAAACGGGACGACGCGAAGGGTGGTGATCGCCAATCCGTTCACCAAGCCCACGATCCCTCCTACGAGCACACCCGCCAACAGAGCGACCACGGGGAGCCACCCGGCGCGCAAAGCCAGGGCGCAGGTCACTCCGCTGAGGGCGATCACTGAGCCCGGAGACAAATCGATACCGCCGCTAACGATGATGATGGTCATGCCGATAGCGCCGATGGCGACAATCACGGTCTGAGCCAAGACGATACGCAGGTTGGCCAGCGAGAGAAAACGGCCGGGGCTGTCACTGATCGCAACAAAGATAGCGATGACCAGGAATAATCCAAGGAACGGACCGAAAGTGTGCAGCCATCTCTTCATGGTTGTGAACGCGTCTCGCAGCTCTCTATCTCAATCAGCAGTTCCGATGGCGGCTTGCATCACCGTTTCCAGCGTCCACCCTTCGATGGGACGCACCGCCGACAACGAGCCGCGACTCATCACCGCCAGCCGGTCACAGACGCCGAAGAGCTCCGGGAGATATGAACTTACCATCACCACCGCCTTGCCGGCGCGGGCCAGCGAGACGATTAGGGTATGAATCTCGGCTTTGCTGGCTACGTCCACGCCGCGAGTCGGCTCATCCAGCAGGAAGACGTCGCAGTCTTGATGCAGAAGGCGGGCCAGAACTACTTTCTGCTGGTTTCCACCCGAAAGCCTCTCAACCGGAGCGCCTACACCCCCGCGAACCTGCACAGACTCAGCCCGGTCCCGAGCCTGCTTGTACTGCTTCTTGAGATCAATCCATCCCAGGCGCGAACAGGAAGCAAAATGAGTGAGCGTGATGTTGTCGGCCACGGAAAGAGCCAAGGCCAGGCCCTCGCGCTTGCGATCTTCGCTGAGGTAGCCCACGCCGCGCCCGATGCGACTTCGAGGAGCCGCACGCGCAGACAAAGGCTGTCCGGAGATAGAGATCTTTCCCGCACGAACGTTCTGCAACCCAAAGAGAGCGCGCAGAAGCTCGGTGCGTCCTGACCCGATCAGTCCCGCGATGCCGAGTATCTCGCCTCGCCTGACCTCGAAGCTGGCTCTCCGAAGCGCGGGCGGGGCGCTCAGACCCTCTACCTCCAGGGCATACTCGCCAGTGACCACGTCGGTGCGCGGCGGGAAGAGCCCGCTCACCGGACGGCCGACCATGGCACCGATGAGCCGCTGGTCGGTCATTTCCTGGAGGGCACCGGTTTCGATCGTCTTGCCATCGCGCAGGACCGTGCAGCGATCAGCGATCTCGCGCAGTTCTTCGAGAAAGTGGCTTACATAAATGATGGAAACACCCGAGCCTTGCAGCCGGCGAATGACGGTAAACAGGCGTTCGACATCTGCCCTCTCGAGGCTGCTGGTAGGTTCATCCATCAGGATGAGCGAGGCGCGTTGTGCCAGGGCCCGACAGATCTCCACGATCTGGCGGGCGGCAATCGGAAGATCGGCGACAAGTCGTTCCGCGGTGATGTCAGGATGATGAAACTCTTCGAGCATTTCCGCTGCCCGCTCGTTCAGCTTTCGCCGATCGAGCAATCCCCGGCGCCGAGGTTCACTCCCCAGAAAGATGTTCTCCGCCACCGAAAGATGAGGGCAAAGGGAAAGCTCCTGATGGATGTGCGCGATTCCCGTCCGTCTTGCTGCCAGTGGATCGGCAGGAACATACGGCCGTCCCTGAAAGACGATCGATCCCGCATCAGGCCGGATCAAAGCCGACAGTATGTTCATGAGCGTGCTCTTCCCCGCCCCGTTTTCGCCGACGAGGGCGTGCACCTCTTGCCGGCGCACGGCGAGGTCGATGCCATCGAGCGCCACGGTGGCGCCGAAATTTTTCTTCAACCCGGAGATCTCGAGCTGGGTCGCTTCCGTCATTGGAGATACTTGGCGAGCGGCGGGTGCAAAAGTTGCTGGACGTCGGCGTTGTCCATGTTGTCAGGCGTTACCAGCAGCACACCGGTATCGATGCGCTTGGGCACGGGCTTGCCCTCGAGGTGATCCACCAGCATCTTCACACCGAGTTCGCCCATGCGAAACGGGTTCTGCACCACGATGCCCTGCAGCTTCTTGTTGTGTATGGCGTCGATGAAGGCATCGCTTACGTCGAAGCCGATGAACACCACTTTGCCGGCGCGGTTGATGTCCTCAAGAGCCAGTAGCATGCCGGCCGTGGAAGATTCGTTAGGTGTGAACACTCCTTGAATCTGGCCGCCATATCGGGTCAGGAGATTCTCCGATGCCTGTTTGGCAGTCTCGCGCGTGGGCCCGGCGAACTGGTTGGAGGAAATCAACTCGATTCCCTGATACGCGGACTTGAGTTTCTCCACAAATCCGTCTTCACGGGCGCGGGTGCTGGCTACCCCCTCCTGATAGCGCAGCAGCAGGACCTTGCCTTTGCCGTTCAGCAGCTTGCCCATCTGATCTGCGGCCAGGGCGCCCCCGCTCTTGTTGTCCGTGGCCACGAAGCTCACGATCTTTTCAGTGTCCAGCGCGGAATCGACGACCAGGGTCGGAATCCCGGCGGCTGCCGCTTCCTCTACCGGGCGCACCAGAGCATGACTGTCAAACGGCGCCAGCACAATGCCACTGACGTTCTGGCTGATGAAGCTCTCGACTACCTGGGACTGCTGTTCGCGATCGTCTTCCCGCAGCGGCCCTTTCCAGATGATGTTGATCCTGGCTCCTTGCGATTCGAGATCCTCGGCCGCTTTGGCTGCCCCGGCATGGATACTCTTCCAGTATTCATGTGTGGATCCCTGGGGGATCACAGCTATGGTGTAGCTCTTTGACGAATTGGCGGGCCGATTGCACCCCACCAGCAAACACAGGGCAGACAACGCCCACAAGTGTCTCATCTTGTGATCTCCCGGGACGGCACAAGTTTCTCAGCGTTCCAGAGTGTCATATAGAGGTTGCGCGGGAGTCGTCGCGCTGCTCTCATCGGAAACCGTCGCGGCCAGGATGCGGATTCTGCTGTTATTCGGCAGAGTAAGAGTTCGAGCGTCCGCGGGCAGGGCAATCGAGTAGGCGAACAAATAGGAATAGGCGTAAGGCTCGTTTGCACCTTCGGCCGTGTGTCGGTGCGAGGCAAACCATGCCACCGGCGCGCGCTTGATGAAACCCGGCTTCAGGCCGGTGAATTCCGCCACGGTGCGGAACCTCGGCGCCTCGTCGTCAGGTAAGTCCGGGCGAGGCGGAAGCTGCTCCTTCTTCTCGCGCCAGGTGCGGTCGTCCCATTGACCGATAAAGCCGCTCCAGTCCTGGATCGTCAATTCGACGGACTTGTCTCCGATACGGAACGTGCCCTTCTGGTCGCCCTCGGCCGATGCCGCGAGCAGGTACAGCCGCCTGTATCCGCCCTGGGGCAGCGAGATGGTCTGGCCCTCGGGAACAACAGCCTGCGGGATTCCGTCCGGCGCTACAAGCGAGAAGCTGATGCCGGCGTAGCTGACCTCGCCTGGCAACATCTCCGCCGGCAGAGCGTCGCCTTCGGCATCGAAACCACCGCTCTTAGAATTGCCGCCGTCCCGGCTGGCCACGGCTCGGTTCACCGGGAGCGTCACGACTTTCGATTTGACCTGCGTGATGGCAGCCGGCAACGGAGCCAGCTTCACGGCCAACGTGCGAAGTTGATAGGGCTCGAAAGAAACCAGCACCGCGCCCTGGCTGACGTTGGCCTCGCGCAATGGCATCTCCTGCCCGTCGACCTCGCGCGCCGCAACCACCGGCGCCACAAACTTAATCTGAACGTTAGGCTCGGTCCGTCCATCCATTTCGACCAGCCGGACGATGATCTCCTGGCTGTGTTCGGCCTTCTTGAGCGCCAGGACGCGCAGCCGGCTGCTGCTGATCTGCATGAAGGAAAAAGCCTTGCCCAGAGCGCCAGAATGTTCGGAGGCCGACAGAGCGATCAAGGGCTGATTGAGGCGCAGGGCCTGCCAATCGCTCTGCTCCTTGCGCCAGTCACCGGCATGGCCAGCCAGGCCGTACATGAATTCGTGGTGGCCCCAGTCCTGCGTTGTCTGGTCACTGTATTCCGCGCCGTTGCCGGTGCCGAGGCCGGGCGTGTAAATCAAGGTCAGACGCAGCGTGTTGTCGTCAGGCTTGTCCGAACCGTATTTGCAATCGCTGAGCACGGTTACTCCATACGCGCCGCTTTTGTCGGTCAGGTCAAACCACTGGTGCGAAGCCACCTCATACTGTGTCGGCCGGTTGTTACCGCGCTGGATGGTTCCCTCGTCCCAGTTGTAGGTCCCCATTGGATTGGCGGCAGTGAAAGGAAAAGTGCTCTTCAGCGCTGCAGCCTCGGTCTTCCAATCGATACTGTTCGAGAATTCGATTCGGTTGCCGGGATCCCCCGCGGTGAGACGGATGATCTGAACAAAGTTGGAACCTTCGGTCTCGCGTTCCACGCGCAAAGCCACACGCACAGGACCAGTTTCGACAACGCTCACCTTCGCCGGACCGCCAACATAGCCGCGTGGCGGTTTCATCTGATCGGTCCAATCCATGTTCCAGGCTGGCCAGTCATGGGGATGTTCCGTCTGCAACGCCAGGCGCGCTGGTGCGGAGAGCAATTCCCTGTTGAGTGACCGGTCGAAGATGCTGGCGACGTCGCCGTTTTGATCAAGACGAAGGCGGTAGCGCGCGTTTTCGAGGCCGGTCTCGCTCACCGACAGAGCGTTTTCGCGATTCGCGCTTATAGCAGTTGCAGCCGGCTCTACGTCATATACCGCGTAGCCCACAGCCTGAACTCTCGCCAGAAACAGAATCTTGGTCTTTCCGCTTCCGGCCTCCAGCTGGGAGAGCACCTCCTTGCCATCAGGTCCGTAAACCCTGACGGCCTGGGGAGTACCGCCGGGAAGAGGCACGGTGGCCTCGACGACGTCTTCGCGGTCAATGTTCAGCGGATTGTAGACTACGACCGGAACACCTTTGCTGCGCGTGTCGAGCGCGGAAGCTACGGCCTCCGTAGCGCTAGTCAACACCCCCGCAAACTGGTTCATCGCCAGAACGTCGTCATTCCAAGAGAATTCGTAGGCGCGCGGAGTGGCCGTCCCGGCCATGATGTCGTGAAACTGTCCTCCCAGCACAAGCGTCCAGGCGCGGTTCAGTCGGTCTTGTGGATAGCTGCGCGCTCCCGTAGCCAAGGCCATCACAGAAGCCCGCTCTGCCGCGTCGGCAAGCAACTCGTTCTGGCGGTTCCAGCGTTTCCTGTACGCCTGAGAGGTTAGCGAACCGGCGGAGTGCTCAATCAATTCGAGGTCGCCGCTATAGCGTGGCAGCCCAGCAGCTTCGGCCGGCGTAACGTCCAGGAACATCTGCTCCGCTGTAGACGCTACGACGCGGACTCGGCTCTCGCCCGTGTGTGCTTCGCGATCAGTCATGTCCTGGACCTGGCCCTTGGACAACGGTGACGTTGGTTTGCTCTCGCTGACGATGGCCTCCATGAACCTGACGGAAGATTCTGTTGGCGAGCCACCTACATCGCCGGTACCGAAATAATGGTAGTCCGCAAACACGCCGCCGGCTTTGCCATTCCAATTGATTCGACTTGGCCAATCGACATAGTCAAGGGAAAGCGACTTGTCCTTCTCATCACTCCGGCCAAGGTCGTAGGTCACGTTGCTGGTGTAACTGCCGGGATTGAGGGCGGCAATTACGCCTCGCCCGTCCGGCCCGGTCCACAGACCAACGTTGAAAGGAATCCCTGCGGGCGTTTTTTCCGGTGAGTCGGCTCCACCGACTGACGTTGCCGAATGCCAGGTGAGCTTCTGCGTCGAAAAACCCTTGATCCCTGCGTGCGCCAGTAGGCTGGGCAACGAGGCCGGGAATCCGAAACAGTCCGGCAGCATGTATTCTGCGCTGCTGCGGCCGAATTCGCTGCGAAAGAAATCGTTGCCATACAACACCTGCCGGATGATCGATTCCGCTGAAGGCGAGTTGACATCGCTCTCTTCGACCGAAGAACCCGCTGGAAACCAGCGTCCGGCGGCAACATACTGCTGCAGCCGGCGATAGTCAGCCGGGTAATACTCCTTCATCATGCGATAACGGTTCGATCCGGTGAAATTGAAAATGTAGTCCGGGTACTTCTCAAACAGATCGAAATTCTTGTGCAAGGTATTGGGAAGATACTCGCTGATGGTCTTGGGATATTCCCAGCGCCATTGTGTGTCGAGATGAGCGTAGCCAACTACATAAAGTGTCGGGGTGCGGCTCAGATCGATCGGGGAAGCGGATGCAGTACGCTGCTCTTTCTGCGCAGAGGCCAGTAAGCCCGAAACCATGAACGCCGCGAGAACCAGTTGTTTCATATGTGTCGAGGACGCGGTTCGCCATTGTAAACGAAAAGACACCTCTCTGATATAAGGTTTGGCCGTTTGGTTCGGTTCGGCCTGTGTCGGCGATCAACAAACTCCGCATTTCTCTTAACAAACTTTAGGTCTGCAGCTGGGTGCGATTCTGACGCCTGTGGGCAAGCACCTGCTTACGATGCACCTGCTTTGGTGCAACGCACACGAAAGCAGTGGGTCTGCTCACAATTCGACAGATCTCATTAACCTTGTCGAATTGGTCGACTTGCATACGTCATACGTTCAGGTGTAACTAAAAACTGACATCTCCCACGGAGAAACGTGATGCAATTTGCCTTATTGATCTATGAATCGCCGGAAGCTTTTAAGAGCCGCAAGGATGAGACTAACTCGTACACCGGGGCGTGGCGCGCCTACTACAAGTCTCTCGTCGAGGCTGGAGTCTACGTAGGCGGTGATCCGCTCGAAGTTCCGGAAACTGGGACCACCGTGCGAATTAAAGAGGGAAAGCGGCGTGTGCAGGACGGCCCGTACGCTGATACCAAGGAACAGCTGGGAGGATTTACGCTCTTGGAGCTGCCCTCCCTTGACGCTGCACTCGATTGGGCGGCGCGCTGCCCGGCGGCTTCCTATGGCGTGGTGGAAGTGCGTCCGCTCGCTCCCGATACCAAGCGAAGAGTCACGGAATGAGTGCAGCCGATCCGAAGGACGTCCATCGGACCATCGAGCGGGTCGCGCGCGAATCATATGGTCGCCTGGTGGCGTATCTGTCCTCTCATACGCGGGATGTGGCTGGCGCCGAAGATGCGCTTAGCGAGGCATTGATAGCGGCTCTCACAGCCTGGCAGCGCGACGGCGTGCCGCGAAATCCCGAGGCCTGGCTGCTGACGACGGCGCGCCACTCACTCATCGATTTCATTCGTCATCAGCAAGTGGTCTTAGCCGGGGAGGCCACTCTTTTGCTTCTTCAGGAGAATTCCACGGAGGCGACCTTGGCGACTAGGTTTCCGGATGAACGGCTCAAATTGCTTTTCGTGTGTGCTCACCCGGCGATCGATCCGGCCATGCACACACCCCTTATGCTGCAGACCGTCCTTGGCCTGGATGCGGCTCACATTGCAGGTGCCTTCTTGATTTCTCCGAAGACGATGGGACAGCGTTTAGTTCGGGCCAAAAGAAAGATCCGCGATGGCGGCATCCGGTTTGAGATCCCGAGAGATGATGAATTGCCCGAACGCCTCGACGCGGTGCTTGAGGCTATTTACGCCGCCTTCGGGATCGGCTGGGATGATATGGCGGGAGCCGACCAACGCGGTCGGGATCTGGCGGAGGAAGCAGTCTGGCTCGCACGGGTTCTTTTTCAGCTTATGCCTGATGAGGCTGAAGTTCGCGGCCTCTTAGCTCTTATGCTGCATTGCGAAGCGCGACGTGCGGCGCGAAGAGGCCCAAAAGGTCAGTATGTTCCTCTTTCCGAGCAGGACCCCAAACAGTGGACGCTTCCGTTGATGGAAGAGGCGGAACGACATCTTGCTGAAGCGGCCAAGCACGGGCGCGCCGGCCGGTTTCAACTTGAAGCCGCAATTCAGTCCGTACACGCCGAAAGGGCGCGCAGCGGCCGGATTGACTGGGCGGCCATCGCCCTCTTTTATGAACGTCTGATGCGTATCTCACCGACGCTCGGCACACGAGCGGGATACGCTGCGGCGATTGCCGAAGCGAATGGACCTGAAGCAGGGCTGGCGGTTCTGGATGCGATTGAATTGGACATTGTGTCTGACTATCAGCCCTACTGGGCTGTGCGCGCTCACCTCCTCGAACGGTTAGCGAAGATGTCTGAGGCGAAAGACGCGTATGACCGGGCGATGGGCCTGGCCGAAGATCCTGCCGTGAGAGAGTTCCTACTCCAAAAGCGGGGCTGAGGTTTTTTGCCAGCTTTGTCGAAATCACCGAGCGTTACCCGTCACCCCTATAGAGATGGCTAAGCGGTTCAGATTTAGAGGTGAACGATGTGTCCATTCTGCATTTCGACCGTGGGACTAATCGTTGCCGGCGCAGTCTCTACTGGCGGGCTGGCAACGCTGGCATTGAAAGTGTCTCGCAAAAAGAGCGGTTCAAAAGAAATCATTTCGAACTCAGATGAGAGGAGCAGTCAAGATGTCGACTAACAGAATCAACAGCCTGAAAATAATGCCCCGGATGAAAACACCCCCGGTCGTTTCGCGGCACGAGTGGGAGGCTGCGCGCGAGCAGCTGCTCGTAAAGGAGAAAGAGTTGACCCGCGCGCGTGACGCGCTGGCCGCCGAGCGCCGGCGGATGCCATGGCTGGCAGTTGAAAAACAGTACGCGTTCGACGGGCCTAAGGGCAAGGCGAGCCTGCTCGACTTGTTCGAGGGCCGCCGTCAGCTGATCGTCTACCGCGCCTTCTTCGAGCCTGGTGTGTTTGGCTGGCCCGAGCATGCCTGCCGCGGTTGCTCCCTGGGAGCCGACCAGGTCGCCCACCTCGCCCACCTGAACGCCCGCGACACCACTCTCGCGTTTGTCTCGCGCGCGCCGCAGGCTGACATCGAGCGCTTGAAGAAGCGGATGGACTGGAAGATGCCGTGGTACGCTATCACCGACGGCTTCGACAGCGACTTCGGCGTTGACCAGTGGCACGGCACGAACGTGTTCTTCCGCATCGGTGACAGCGTATATCGCACCTACTTCATCAACAACCGTGGCGATGAGGCGATGGGGAGCACCTGGAGCTACCTAGACCTTACTGCGCTCGGGCGCCAGGAGGAGTGGGAAAAATCGCCGGAGGGCTACCCGCAAACCCCGCCATATAAGTGGTGGAACTGGCACGACGAATACGCCGCCGACTTATCGCCTGATCCGAGGTGGAGCAAGGTGGTGGAAGCCGCACGGTCGACGGGGCAGAAACTCGACGACTAGCGTCGGAGCGGGTAAACTCGAAACGACTAACAGGGGTCGTGAAGCAAAGACTCAAGATGGCAGGTTTCAGCAGCGGTGTCTTCGCCGTGCACCCGACCAGCTTCTGCCGAGATTGGCGGATCACGAAAAGGTACTCAATGAGGCCTGTCATCTTCTGACCTCAGCGATCCAAGCTACACGTGGATTCCCGGTGCTTCGTGCCCGATTTTCTGGACATACTCAACATAGGACCCTGGATATACGTGCGGATTGCGCTCTGTTCCGCTCTCTCCGCCCAGTTCCAGGACTCGCGAGCCCAGCCCTCGCAAGAACATACGATCGTGCGATACGAAAATCATAGTGCCTTCAAATTCCTTCAACGCATCCACAAGCATTTCTTTGGTGGCTAGATCCAAGTGATTGGTCGGTTCGTCAAGCACAAGAAAGTTGGGCGGGTCATACAGCATCAGCGCGATTACCAACCGCGATCTTTCCCCTCCTGAAAGAGCGCGGATCTTCTTGTCAACGTCATCTCCTGAAAACTGGAAAGCACCCGCCAGACTGCGCAATGACCCCAGACCATCGTGGGGGAAGTCTCTCTGCAATTGCTCGATGATGGTTAGATCAGGATCAAGGACGTCCAAAGACTGTTGTGCGAAATACCCCATGATCAGGCTTGCTCCCAGGCGAACGTGCCCAGCGTCGGGCTGGGTTGCGCCGGCAATCATCTTGAGCAGAGTGGTTTTGCCGGCACCGTTTCTGCCCATCACTGCCCATCGTTCTCCGCGCCTGATGGTTAGGTTGAAGCCTTCATATAGCACGCGCGGGCCATAGCGCTTGTGCAGGTCCTCGAGCACGGTGACCTGCTCACCGGAACGCGGGGGGGCACGGAATTCAAATTTCACGATCTGACGTTTCTTCGGCAGTTCAATCTTCTCTATCTTGTCCAGTGCTTTGATCCGGCTCTGGACTTGGGCGGCTTTGGCGGCGTGCGTGCGGAAGCGGTCGATGAACCGCTGCTCCTTGGCCAACATGGACTGCTGCCGGGCGAAGGCGGCCTGCTGATTGGCGGTGCGAATGTTGCGTTCACGTTCGTAAAAATCATAATTGCCCGAGTAACTGATGATCTCGCCGGCATCGATCTCCGCGACCTTGGATACGAGCCGATTCATGAACTCACGATCATGCGATGTCATCAGGAGGGCACCTTGAAAGACTCTAAGGAAGTGCTCGAGCCAGATGATCGACTCAAGATCGAGATGATTGGTAGGCTCATCCATCAGCAATACGTCCGGGCGCCCCAAAAGAACACGGGCCAGCGCAACACGCATCTTCCAGCCGCCTGAGAGCGCTCCAACGTCGCCTTCAATCTGGTCATCTTTGAAGCCCAGGCCCTGGAGCACCTCTCGCGCTTGTGCCTCCAAGGCATATCCGCCAAGATGCTCATACTCTTGCTGGACTTCACCAAACCTCTCAAGCACGCTTTCCATCTCGTCCGCCTTGTCTGGATCCGCCATAGCATGCTGCAAGGCTTCCAGCTGATGGTGAAGATCGCCGACGCGGCCGCTGCCGGCGATGGCTTCATCCAATACCGATCGCCCAGCCATCTCTTCAACGTCCTGGCGGAAATAGCCAATTGTCAGCCGCTTGGGGACAGAAACATCGCCCTCATCCGGAACTTCCTCTCCCACAACCATTCGAAACAGTGTGGTCTTGCCCGCTCCGTTCGGCCCCACCAATCCAACCTTCTCCCCCGGATTGAGCTGAAACGACGCGTCGACAAAAACCAACTGATTGCCGTATTGCTTGCTGATGTTGGAAAAAGAAATCATTCCCAATTCAAGCTAACAGAATCCGGAGCAGAAAAAATCGGCGGGCACAACTTTTGGCAAACGTTTCTCGACTTTGATCGGGTCGCGGGCGTGGACCCGAAGGTGGTCCAGGAACCTGCGGCCATTGATCCTTCAAAACCGCGAGGGACGGCCCTACGCAGGCATTAGAGGCACCGAAACGCCAGGCACAAAGCAGCTCTGGCGGACCTGATCATGCGCACGGGTACGGGCACCCGGTCACTGCTTCACTGGAACGAAGACGAGGGAATTTGTGATCGCGTGAACGGATAGCGCAATTCGATTTTGCACTCCCACCTTACGCATCAGTTTGGCTACGTGCGCTTTGACTGTGCGCTCAGCGATCCCCAGGGGAGCACCGATTTCTTTGTTGGAACGTCCCGCGACCAGCATTTCCAGAACTTCTTTTTCGCGGTGCGTAAAACATACCCGGCCAGCGGGAAAGATGCGTCCGGGTGAGTTGCTCACGCGTTCGATGAATAGCGAGAGCACTCGCCGCGGCGCCCACACCGAACCGTGGCTTACCACTCGGAACGCATGCGCGAACTCAGTTGGATCCGCGGCTTCGTCGACATAGCCCTTGGCTCCGGAAGCGATGGCCTTGAGGATGTTTTCTTCGTCCATTCCAGCTCCCATCACGATGATGCGCAAGTCTGGACGCGCCGACTTCAAAGTGGCGACTACCTCGAATAGGTTTAACCCGATATAGCTCCCCAAGAGCACAAGATCGATGTTCTTCTGGTCGCCAGCCTCTGCCAAAGAAGTGGAAGTCAGCTCGAATTCTGACTCCGCCCGTAGGCGAGTACGCAATCCTACGAACCTTAGAGGGTCACTCTCGATCACTGCGACCCGGATGGGCTGTGTTTTAAGAACAGAAGTTCTCATAAACGCTCCTTATTTGAGGGTCTGCTCTTTGCAGCCATCGCTTTCTTAGATACTGCCACATTCTCGGATAGACTGAGCCGCTCCATCCGCTTTTGATTCTTGCACAGGTGCGTGGGCACCGCTTCGGTACGAAAGGCCATGTTGGGCATTCAAGGTGGTATCAGAGCGATCTTGATTCCAATTGCACAAAACGAGAGCACCTGATTATAAGGCCAGTAGATGCCTGGGGAGCCCAACACTTTTGCCGGAAGCCGGAAATCCTGCCCCCGCAGACCCGGTCCTTATGTCACTAGGAAACGTAGGAGCGAGATTCGGAGATGGAAACAACCATGTTTTCTCGGCCTCCGGACCTGGTTGGCGAAATCGGGACCGCCATCCCCCAATCCGAAACTGGACCGGTTGGACAACTCTGTGCCCAAACCTCGATTAATCCTGCCAGGACGACGGGGAACTGCCCCTTCCCCGCTCCCTACCCCCCAAGGCTCGACCGATTTGCAGAAAAGAACGCTGCCTGGAAATCACGCGACACGGATGGCTTCCAAAACTGCGTAAAGGCACTCTTACAACCGCCAACTCAGCACACGCTAAGGTTGCATGATAGCTGGTTTATGACGTGTGCTCAGAAGTGGAAGCCAATCTGTCCGCTGATCGTTCGCGGTGTGACGTAGTGGGTTCCGCTGAATGTGGAAAGAAAGTTGTACAGCGCATACTCATTCGTCATGTTGATAACTTGAATTTGAGCGCTCCACTTGTAACGATCGCCATGAAACAGATTGTCATGTCCTACAGCAACATCGAACAGATTTCTTGGGGCGATACGCGGAGGATTGTGGTCGTCGTTCTCAGTGCCCGGCGCCGGCACCTGCACTAACGTTGACCCAAATTCTGCAGCTGGACAAGGAGAAGGCAGTGGCATAGTCGGTGTCGCGTGAATGCCGAAGCAAGTGAGGCCGGCTTGGAACTGCTGATCGGCCGTCAGACCTGACAAATTTACAGCCGGCTGGCCATTGAGGAACGTTGACTGGGGGCATGTGTTCTGCGGGCCCACACCGAAGCACGGGACGGCTCCGGCGACCAGCCCGCTGTCATAACGCCAGGTAAATCCAAACCAGGGCCCGCGCTTCCCGATCTGGTACTGCAGGTGCGTGGTCTGGTTGAAGACTTCGTCATGGTCGATACGGAAAGGCGTGAAGGTGATGCCCGCGCCCGCCGGGGTAGGCACAACACCCAGGCCGCCGATCTGCGGCGTGAAGAAGCGAGCCGCTATACTCGAGAAAACCACGAACGCGGTCAGACCGTGGAAGTTTGGCAGGCTGCCGCGCACGGCAAAGCCCGTCAGTTTGGAATTGTGCCACTCGATGGGGAAGGTGATGGGCGTGCTTCCCAGCACGCTGAAGTCATAACCGTTGTGGGTGTACTTCCAGAGGTAATCACCGTCGATGACGAAGTATTTTCCAAACGCCTGCTGCAAGCCGGCGTGGAACTCGTTGCGAAAGCCGGGGGCGAGTGCTGCCGGCACACAAGGGATCAGCGCGGCGATGACCGCAAAGTTGCATCCAGTACTCGAAAGAACCAGATTCTCATTGAACGGAGTTTCGAGCGTCCTCGCGTAGGAGACTCGGAGGACCGTATTGGTCCTTTTGATGTTGTAAGCAATGCCAACGCGAGGCTCGGCTTGGCGCGCGATGCTAAGGCCGTTGTATAGATCACCACGAATCCCTAGATTGAATGACCAGTTTCGCCAGGTGATGGTGTCTTGGACATAAAGGGCCAGCTCCTTGACATCGGTGTGGCCGTTGAAAATGAAATTCGTGCTGGTAGGAGTTGCGCAATTGCTCGCGGGCGACGGTACAGGACGCGTGAGGTCGAAGCAGGACAGGAACGGCAAGAACGGCGACGCGGCCGCGGGGTTGGTTGCGACGTTCGGCTGCAGCCCCGCGGCCGCGCACTGGGACGGATCGGTAAAGCCCGCAACGGGGTCGCCGGCTGCGTCGAGGCATGGAGAATTGAGCGTGGGATCGACAATGCCGACGGTGAACTGCTCGGTAAGAAAAGTCTGTTCATACATGGCACCCGCCTTCAGGTTGTGCGTGCCTTTCACGTAGGAGACGGATGCGACAGCGCCCGCGTTGGTAAGCTTCCGGTTCTGGGCAACCGTTTCCTGCTGAGTTGGACCGAAGTCGGCGAAAGGATTAGCGCTGGGATAGTAGTTGTATTGGTCGTGGCGGGCGAACAGACCGAGCGTGAATGCGGTTGCGGCGTTGATCAAATGCGTCCAGGTGGGCGCGACGTTAAAGGTTATGATCTTCGAGCGTTGGTCGGCGGGGCCGACAAGACCGCCCAGAGGACCGACCACCCCCACATTTAGCTGATCGAACGAGTTCGGCGTTTGGAACCAGGAACGCGTTAACGCCACGTTGAGACGAAACGAGTCCGCGCTTGAGGGTTGATAGTCCACCCGATCGAAAACATCCAGCAGGTTGCCCTTGGCATGCATCACGGAGAACTCCGGCGGATCAAGAAAACGACCTGTGTTCAGCCCGTCGGCCGCGATGAAGTTACCCCAATTCTTGCCACCGTACGACAGATCAAGACTGCCGCTTGAGGAGCCAAACGAGCCATACTCGGCCGTCACATCACCATGCGGTGTGGTCACGCCGAGTCCCGAGCGGGTGGTCACGTTGATCACCAAGCTCGTCTTATCTCCATACTCCGCCGGCGGCGCCCCGGAAATGACTTCCAGGGACTGGATCGAGCCGAGGGGAATCTGGTTGGAAAACACCTTGCTTTGCTGGTCGGTGATGGGCTGGCCATCGAGTGAAAATGAATTCGACGCATGGTCGCCCAGGCCATGGAAGAGGCCGTTCGAATCCGCAGCGACTCCCGGTGAGGAGAGCGTCACCAGCGAACTGACGGACGAAGACTGGCTTTCCAGGGGAAGCTTGGTGAACAGATCGCGATCAACATCGGTGTGAAACGTTGGCTGGATCTCCAGAAGGTCCCCGGCCTCGACAGTCACCGTGGTGGAGGCCGCCGCGACTTCGAGACTAATGGGCACATGAAGCGGCAGGACGGAGCGGACCTCCACATCCTGGGCGTGCGGCGCAAAACCAGTCGCGGCTACTGTGAGGTGGTAGGGATTGAAGGGTACGTTGGGGATGCTGAAGGAGCCCGCGCTGTCGGTCGTTACGGTGCGTTCAAACCCGCTGACCGGATTTTGAATGGTGACGGTCGCGTTCGGCACAACAGCACCCGATGAGTCCACAACCGTTCCGGAGACCGAGGTCGAACCGGCCGTCTGAGCTACAAGAGCGGCTGGAAGCAACACAGCCCATAGGCACACAGTCTGCGCCAGCACTAACCTTCTTGCCGCACTCCTCTTTATCTCAATCTCACTTGTCGTGGCCATAGTGCCTCCGCTGCAAAAGCAGTGCTACCCCCCGACAGGGCAACTGGGTTGGAGTCAGACCAAAACGACCTCGCCCGAATCGACGGGCGACGAGGCTAGATCAGTTGGCAGCGATAGACTTAAACAGGAGGCGCTCGGGGAGATGTGTGTCGCGTGATCGGATCAAATGGTGGATGTTGCGCGACTCGTGGAGAATTCCAATGAGTCACCAACGGCCGGGGGAGCTTCGCGACGATCTGCGCTGGGACGGCAGGAAGATGGATAACGTGGCAGACGGTGCATGTGGTCGAAGAACCAGAATCGTGGTGATGGAATATCCCGGCTGACGCTGCAAGCAAGACGGCAAGAATGGCAGCGCAGGCTAAGAGTCGCCTGCCAATGGGGAACGTTGACTGAGGAAACGGCTGCAAGTGATTCCCCTGGCGTCGTGTAAGCCAGCTCTCAAAGCCTGAGATGGCCGTTTGCTCCCCAAAGGTTGCGCTCAGGCGCTTCTATGACTCGATATGCGTAGGTTTGGATCGTCGGTGTTGCTGTCGCGGATGCCACGAGTCAAGAGGAAAATGCTGCCGGGGCAGAAGCTTACGTTTCTACCTCGGCCAGGCGATGTTTAAAAGTGGAAGCCGAGTTCCACACTCTCCGTGCGCGGTGTCACAAAGTGAGTACCGCTGAACGTGGACAGGAAGTTGTAGAGCGCCACCTTGTTCGTGAGGTTGATGGCGGTAAAGCGTAAGCTCCATTTGTAGCGGTCACCGTTGAACAGGTTGTCGTGCCCGATGGAGGCGTCGAACAAATTCCGCGGAGCGATGCGGGGTGGATTCTTATCGTCGTTTTCCGTGCCTGGCGCCGGAATCGTAATCCTGGTCGACCCGTACTGCGAAGGCGAGCAGGTGGTCAGCGGCGCCGTCAAGGTCGGGAAAACGTTGCCGCAGAAGAGACCGGCTTGCATCTGCTGGTCCGCGGTGAGACCGGTCAAATCCACTGGAGTCGTGGTGTCAGTTGCAAAAGGCACCGCCCCCGCGACCAATCCGCTGTCGTAACGCCAGTTGAAGCCCAACCACGGTCCACGCTTGCCGACCTGGTATTGAAGGTGCGTGCTCTCGTTAAACCGCTCGTCATGGTCGATGCGGAATGGGAGTCCACCCTGACCCACCGTGGCTCCGGCACCGCCAATCTGCGGCGGGAAAAAGCGAGCTGACACACTTGAGAATACGAATTGGGCCGAGAATCCGCGAAAGTTGGGCACGGCAACCCGGCCCGCATAGCCCGGGATCTTGGAGTTGTGCCACTCAATAGGAAAGGTGATCGGAGTCGCACCCAGAACGCTGAAGTCGTACCCGTTGTGTGTGTACTTCCAGATGTACTCGCCTGAGAACACCAGGTATTTCCCGAACGCCTGTTGAAACCCTGCATGAAACTCGTTGCGCCACCCTGGGCTCAACGTTCCCGAGACGCCGGGCGTGCACAGCAACAACGGAGCCAAGACCGCGTTACTGCAGCCTACGTCCGAGAGTACCAGGTTCTCGTTGAAAGGCGTCTCCAGGACTCGTGCGTACGATACGCGGAGAACCGTATTGCTGGGCTTGAAATTGTAGGAAATGCCCAAACGCGGCTCAGCTTCCTGGTGGCTCGACAGGCCGTTGTAGAGATCCCCGCGCAGCCCGACGTTAAAGGTCCAATTTCCCTTCGAAATCGTATCCTCGGCGTAGAGGGAGAGCTCTTTGATATCGGCACGACCGACGAATGGGAAAACAGTTCCTCCTGCACGTGTCAAATCGAACGGAGCTAAGGTCGCGCACTCCGTACCGGGTATGGGGTTGCCGCTCCCGTCAAGGCAGGACGGACTGATAGAGAAAAGGAAATTCGGATCAACAATGCCGACGTCGTCATTTTCCCGAAGCAACGTCTGTTGATACGTTACTCCAGCCTTCACGTTGTGGCCGTTCTTTACGTACGACACGTCCGAACGGGCGCCGATGTTGGTGAGCATTCTGGTCTGGGAGATGGTTTCTTGCTGCAGCGGGGTGTCATCCGCAAACGGGTTGCCGCTGGGATAGTAGTTGTACTCGTCGTGGCGAACGAAAAGGCCGAAGTTAAAGACGGTGTTCGCGTTGATCAAGCGGGTCCAGGAGGGTGCGAGATTAAACGTTCTGATCTGCGAGCGCTGATCGGTCGAACCCACAGGATTGCCAAACTGGTCGGTTAGGTTGAGATTGTCGAATGCGTTGGGCGTCTGAAACCAAGAACGCGTGAAGCCCGCATTCAGATGGATGGTGTCGGCCGTGGAAAGCTGAAAGTCGAACCGGTTGAAGACGTTTTCTTGGTTGCCCTTATCGTGGATGGCGACGATCTCGGGTGGGTCCAGGAAACGGCCGCTCTCCAGTCCACTTACGGAAATGAAGTTCCCCCACTTTTGGCCTCCATAGGCCACGTTAAAGCCAGCGGATGAAGTACCGAAGCTGCCATAGGACGCAGTAAAACTGCCTTTGGGCGTGTTTTGCCCCATGCCAGAGCGCGTAGTCACGTTGATGACCACGCTGGTCTTATCACCGAATTCTGCAGGCGGCGCGCCCGCAATCACCTCCAAGGACTCGATCGAGTCCAGAGGGATCTGGTTGGAGAAGACTTTGCTCTGCTGATCGGTGATCGGCTGACCGTCGACCGAAAATGAGTTCTCGGCGTGGTCCCCCAAGCCGTGGAATAAACCGTTAGAATCGGCGGCGATTCCCGGAGAGGTCTGCGTGACCAGAGCGCTCACCGATGAAGACGTGCTCTCCAGAGGAAGTTTGTCAAAAAGGCTGCGATCGACATCGGTATGAAAAGTGGGATCGGTCTCGATCAAGTCGGCCGCCCCTTCCACGGTGACTGTGGTGGTGGCTTCGATGCCCAGCTTGATTTCGAGCGTCACAGGCACCAGCGATCGCACTTCCACATCCTGGCTAAAGGGTGCAAACTTCCCCGCTCTTACCACCATGTGGTAGGGATTGAAAGGGATATTCACGAGCCGAAAATCTCCAGTGCTACCCGTGACGGTTTCGCGATGAAGACCGCTGACAGGATCGGAGATCTCGACGTGCGCGCCTGCGACCACTGCGCCTGACGGATCCTTGACCACGCCCTGCACGGTTCCTGACGAGCTTTGTGCTACTGCTTGGTAGCAAATGACAAACGTACCAACAAACAGGATTGCCAGCAAAAACAGAACACCTCTTAAAGAAAAGCGCATGACTCCTCCAAATGGGTTCGTATCGAGTGTTATTCAGTTGGGAAGGAAACGAACCACTAGACCAGAGGAGGAGGACGGGAGAAGAGAGAAACCGATACCAGGATAAGCTGAGGACCAGGATCTTTGGAAAATCTGAAGAAAGCCGTGGTAGTGAGGCCGAGAGCGACGTGCGCCACAGTAGCAACCTGGGCAGGAGCGTGCGCCACATGGCAGATCGTGCAGTGCTTGGCGTCGTTCGCCAGTTCGTTGAGGTGCAGATGGAAAGCCTGCGCGACAACGGCCATACCCACCAACAAGAGGCATAGCAGCACGGCCCAGCGCTTGGCTGAGGACATACGCGCGAAGTTGGTTTCCTTCGACTTCACCCTATGTCTCACGCGGGCTCTGTCTACCTCATGGCCCGCTTTTGGGTTTTGCAACCGCGGCTCCCAGGAAGCCGGGAGCCAGAGCTGAATCATAGCACATCGTAATATACTTGGGTACACTATGGGACATACACGGGAATCCAAAAGTAACCTTCTAGCCCGCGCCCGGCGCATCCGCGGTCAGGCAGAAGCCATCGAGAATGCTCTGGAGTCCGAACAGGAATGCGGGGACATCCTGCAGCTCATCGCCGCCACGCGGGGGGCGATCAACGGTCTGATGAACGAAGTGGTGGAAGGGCACATTCGCCACCACGTCCTCCGCCCAAAGCCTGCCGCGGCCGAGCGCAAGGGGGCGGATGAGTTGATCGCCATCGTGCGATCGTACTTCAAGTAGGCGTCTCTCGCCGACTAGGGCAACTACTTTCTGTCTAGGCCCCACTATCTTAACTTGTGGGTCAGCAATTAATGGATCAGGAATAAAGCTGCACTCTCGGTATTCAGGCCAGCATCTGGAGTCCCGGACCATGCTACGATTGCAGCTACCTAACAGCTCGTCTTGAGGGCATGATTACAGACCCAGTGGATGAAATGAAAATCGATTGCCTGTCTGAGTCGATTGGTGCGTTCGGGAGATTCCACGTTGAAGCCGATTCTTTACGCACACTGAGGCGGAGCCTCAGCGATAAACGTCCGTCACAACGCATTCGAAAATCTTCTCCTAGGAGGTCACACGAATGAAGGCAAATCTTGCAATCTTGGCTTTGCTTTTCATGACTTCATTTTCAGCTTCAACACAGGAGCCAGCACGTAAAGACTCCTTGCTTGATCGTCTGGCCGGCAGTTGGATCCTTCAGGGCACCATTGCTGGACAAGAGACCACGCACGATATCGAGTCGGAATGGGTGCTGAGCCATGAATACCTGCGACTCCATGAAACATCGCGCGAGAAGAACGCCCAGGGCCAGCCCGCGTATGAAGCGATCGTTTTTATTGAATGGGATGAATCGTCGAACGAATACAAATGCCTGTGGCTCGACTCGGCCGGTGGCGGCGGTCTCTCGGCCCCTATTGCCCGAGGCAAGCGGGGCAATGACGAAATCGCGTTCTTCTTCAGGGACAAAGATAAGGACAGCGGCGTCCACACAACATTCGTGTACAGCAAAGGCACTGGCACTTGGAGCTGGCTCATAGATAACGAGTTCGGCGGCAAGCTAACGTCTTTTGCGCGAGTAAAGCTCACTAGGAGATAGTCACTACATCAAAGGCACGTCCAAACTCAAGGTCTTGGGCCAGGGACCAAGCCGAACCGCGACCTATTTCTTTACACCGGGATCGGGAACACCAAGGACGGGAACTTCCTGGTGCGGCAACGGGGCCAGCGCAGCTGGGGACTTGGGGCCGAGGTTGGTTTTTTCCCAGGCGCGCACTCTGCGCCGGGCTTCGTCGAACAGGCGCTCGTAGTTGCCCTTTCGAATCTTCTCGGAAGCTTCCGGAGTCAGCACCTTCCACAGCGGATCGTAGAGCGAGTAAATCTTGAGGTAGTCCTGCTGGTTGGCGGGGGCGACTTCGTCGGTACCGAACAGAAACCGGTTAGGGTAGCGATTGAGCAGGTCGGCGGCGATTCTGGTTGATTCCGGCGAAGCCACCATGTACTTGGCTACTTCGGTCCAGGAGATATCGAAATAGAGGTTGCTGAAGGCAGGGTCTTTCAGCATGTCTTCGAGAGTCGCGGCGTGGTGTTCGACCGGCCCGACGACGCGCCCCATGCCCGTATGTGCCCAGATGATCTTGGTTCCAGGATGCCGCTTGATGAGGCTCCGCATCTGCTCCAGGTAAGCCGGCGGCTTGCCTGGTTTAGGAAAAGGAGTGTCGAGGTCATTGTGAATAATGACCAACAGCCCGCTCTCGGCGCAGAAATCGAGAATCCTGTCCAGAGCGGGATCATCCAGGCTGGCGACCTCACCAGCGATTTTGGCTGAGACGAACTCTTTGTGAATGCTGAACTCGCCGATGCCGGTAAACACTCCGGGAAAAGTCCTCAGCACGCGCTTGATATGATCGACAGCATACATGTCGCTGGGGTTGAAGCCGGTGATCATGGGATCAAAGCGCGCCTGCTCCTCTTTCGTGAGCGACTTGTAGGCCATGGCGATGTAGGCGTCGGTAAACGAGTAATAGTAGAGTGGTGAATCGGACTCCAGATAGTAGGTCGGCGCGCGATCACCGGAATTACGGTATGACCATTGCTGCTGCAACGGAATCCCAAAAAGCGCGACGCGGCCTACCTTCCTGCCCATGATGTCGAGAAACTTGTGGATGTCCGTGCCCTCTTGAATGTAGTTGGTCAGATGAAAGTGCGAGTCGTTGACCTCGTACTGGTCGGACGCTGAGGACCGTGGCTGTGCCGCCATGGAGCTGCACCAAACCAGCAACAAAGCAATCGGTAACCGGGCAAGCAGGACAGTCCGGCGAAGCGTCACTGCGGCATTCAGGGTTTGCAGAACCATGTATATCGCTCAAAAAGCCATCTCTAGATTCGTATGGAATACAAAGCCTGTGGATCCGACGTTGTAAGGAAGCGATGTGTATCCAACAGGAGACCTGTACAGCAGGAGCCCTTCCGCGTTCCAGCGGACGACTTTGTTCTTCCACGGAAACCAGTTGAGGCCGACCCTGGTGTCATAGCTGCCGCCAAGGTTGCCAAGCACCATCGATCCTCCGGTATAGAACTGGAGAGTCTTGGGTATGGCCATCCCTGAGGCCTGCAATTGGAACCCATGGTTAAAGATCTCGGGAAGACCCGCAGTACCGGGGCCGGTGAAGTTGTTCAGCCAACGCCAGTAGTATTCGGCGTCGAGAGAGAAGCCGTGATACTTGAGTCCCACATCGGCGCAGGTCATTCTCCAGTCCAAGGCATTGACTGCGATTCCGGGACCGAAGATGTTGGGCGTGAAGATGATGGTTCCGTCACCGAGACGGATCTGCGTATTATCGATGGATTCGGTGCCCGGCTGGCTCTGCACGGTCTCATGACTGCGGTTGTAGTGAGCCCCCAGACGATAGGCGAGCTTTTTGTGGTCGTCAAAGTCGCCCCAGGCTATGCCGAAGTCCGGGGCCTCCCAGACCAGAGCACCGGCAAAAGTGTTGAGGCCGTTGTCGAGTTGCAGAGCGCTCACGCCCAGCTGGCTGGTATTGTTGGCGAGCATGGCCTGATAGCGCAGCCGGTCGGTGATATCGCCGCTGGCTTGGATGCCGGTCGAATACGAAGGCCGGAAGAATTCGTCGGCGATGAGGCGGGTGTCCACGGAAAGCCAGAACGGGAAGTTACCTTCCACGCTCCGCGTGCCGGGGAGGGAGTAAATGCCACCCCCAAGAGTGAGGTACTTGCTGAACTTGTACTTCAGGTTTCCGGCGAGCACCACTTGCGCAGGCTGGCCCATGGTTGGGTTGGATGTCCAGGCCCAGAGGTAATAAGTGAGATTTGGACTCATGACCCACCCCAGGAACTTGAACTGCAGCTTTTGCAGCTGCACATCCTGGCGTTGCACCACCGGAACGACCTGGCCAAACCCGTTGATGTAGTTCGGCGCCAGCGCGTTCTGGTTCAGATAGCGGACGTACGAGTAGATGCTGATACTCAGGTCGCCGTATTCGGTGCTGGCGACCTTGAAGCCGAGGTTGGGCGTGTACGTGCCCCAGCTCTTTTTCTTTTCTTTCTCTTGGCGATCCTCTTGAGCGGTAGACAGACTGACTGCAGCGTCCGAACTCGCGCCCGCCTGAGAAGCCTGGGCGGCGGCGATCTGTTCGGCCACCTGCTGGGCGTCCCTGACAGACGCTTTGCCTTCGGCCGTTTCTTGGGGACCGACCTTCCCCAGCGCTTCTGGTTCTTCACTGGTGCTCGCTTCGCCAGCCAGTTTCTGGCGGAGTTCACGGATCTCATCCAGCAACTGGTGATTCTGCTCCTCGAGCTTCTCGTTTTGTTGCAGCAGTTTGTCCAGTTTGTCGACGAGCTGCGCTTTTTCCTGCTGTCCGAGACTTGCCGGCGAACCTTCCCCATGGACTTGCGCCTGCGCGAGACAAGCTTGCGCTATCAGAACGAGTCCGGCTAACACGAGCGTGCCGGTCCGGCGCAACGGAAGTCGGATCATGTTCAGCCTCACCGGAATCAAACCAACTCACTCTCACAGAGAACGCCGGGGCGCACCAGCAGATCTGGCCTGCTCAGCTAGATGACACGGATGCAGCACAGGTTGGCAGCCAGAGTTGCTGGATTCAGCGACAAAGCTGTACGGGAAACACTTCTCGCAACTGAGATGAGAGGAGCGAAGCAATCTCGGGCCCGCCTTAGGAATGCGCAAGCCGTCACCTCAGACCAAAAGTCCAGCTGACCCCTGAACTGGTTCCGTAGTCGCTACCCGAAAGGCCGGGTGGCGGGCGGTTATCCCAGTTGCCGTAAAACGATAGATTCCATTTCAAGTTACTGAAGAGCTTGATGTAGTAGGTTGTGTTGGTGTTGAAACGGACCCGGCCTGGGTCGGAGAGCGCGGGAAAGAAAGCAGCCGTCAGAGCGAGGTTGGTTTTGCTGAATCGAAAGAGCTTTACGTCGGCCGAGATCAGTGCTGCGGTAAGGTTGGGGCTGGCGTTCGACTGTTGATAGCTGGTGTTTTGCCACGCCAAGCCGCCAAGGATTTTGACGCTCACAAAATTTGTATTCGTCAAATAGCGGCCCACCCCGCCGCCGAAAGTGCTCTGCAGATCGATTCCCTGCTCCGAGCTCTGCAGGAACGAGGAAAGGCCTGAATAGTACCAATGATTCCCGGGCAGCCAGCGGTACGCGTTGAGATAAACGAGGTTCCGAGTGGACACGTTGACGCCGGTGCTGGAAGAAAGATTGGAATCAAAGCCGGCAGTGGCGCCCCAGCGCTCGCGAATGTAATCGGTCGTCGAACCCAGGCTGTACTGCGTGGATTGGTTGCCCTTGTTGTAGATCACTCCAAAGCTGACGTCGCCGTCGAATCGCTCCCAGACGTTTTCCGATGTCGCGGTCATGCGCACAATCCGCGAGGCTTCGATCACCGCTTCCTTTTCCGCAGCTTCGACGACGTGAATTCTCACGGGCTGGCCGGCGGTTGTCTCCGAGGTGCTGAGTGTCCCGGTGTAGACGGAGCCGTCCTCGGTTTTCACGTAGAACAACTGCTTACTTTCCAGGCGGGCTACTTTCGACCAATCTACGGAAGCGGTGCCGTCCACGTAGTCCACCTCGACGTACAGCACACCTCCCTCGAGTCCCTTGACGGCGCACGTGATACGATCACCGTTCTTCATGACCATGACGTCCGTCTTGTCTCGCGCGTAGAGGGGCCCAGCAAGAAGAATGAAGCTCAGCAGTAAGGCGCGCAGGTTCATGGCAGGCCTCTGATGTTTGCGTGCATTGGCGCCGATGGCCTGGAATCCGCAGGCGGCAACAAGGCGGGCCAGCTCGCCCCGGGGGAAATCAAGTCACTTCAGCCCCACTGAACGCGGCGAGAACAAATTGATGCCGAGTTGGTCGGCGACATACGCGATAACCTTCTGGGCTTTCACGCTGTTGCCGGCCTCGTCCAGGGGCGGCGCGAAGACTACGATCGCGCCCTTTCCCGGAACAACCGCCAGAATGCCGCCGCCCACGCCACTCTTGGCCGGAATGCCCACGTGCCATGCCCAGCCCCCAGACCCGTCGTATAGACCCGCCATGGTCATGGCCGAAAGAATCTCCGGCACGTTCTCCCGCTTGATGACTCTTTCGCCCGTGACCGGATTGACGCCAAAGTCGGCCAGGGTTGCGCCCATCACAGCCAATTGCTTGGCTGTAACGCCCACCGAGCATTGCTTCGTATAGTTATCGACCGCCTCCAGTCCTTCGGAATAGATGCGTTCGTACTTGAGCAGCAGAGCCGCCAGAGCCTTGTTGCCGGCGTTCGTGGCCGCCTCCGACTGATAGACCTTGTCGATGACTGTCAGCTTCTCGCCCGCGGCTTTGCTGTAGAACGCCAGAATCTTGTTCCACTTTTCATCTTTGCTCGCGCCCGAGATCAAACTGGCCGTTGCGATCGCGCCAGCGTTGACGAGCGGGTTGCCGGTGTGGGTCTTCATGTCCACCACCGCATCCACGGAGTTGAAAGGCCGGCCCGTGGGCTCGTTGCCGATTTTCTCAAAGACCGTGTCGGATCCCAGTTCTTCCATGGCCAGAGCCAGCGTGTAAACCTTGGAGATGGACTGGATGGAGAACGCGTAGTCCACGTCGCCGACTGTGATCACTTGGTTATCGGTGGTGACAATGGCGATGCCGAACAGCTTCGAGTCCACTCGAGCCAGTTCGGGAATGTAGTCGGCGTTCTTTCCGCCAGTATCGCTCTTGAACTTGTTGTAAGCCTCTTTGACCACCGCCTCCACCTGTTCGCGCGTAGGGGCCACGGGACTGCGCTGTCCGGCGGCCTGGGCAGGTTTGGCTGCGGCCTGAGAGTGTGCGAGAGGTGACCCGCTGAGAAGCCATTGAAGCGCCAGCGCTAACGCAATCACGAACCTTGGAGTCATATAGTTGATCCTTCGCGATTTCATTTGTTACCCCCGAGAAGCTTGTGCGAGAAGTTGTATCGGAACGAGAACTGGATGCGGTAATCGTCGAAGATAAAACCGTCGGTGAAGTTCTCGCGGCGGCCCCAGATGAACTCTCCGCCCAGCATCACGTTCTTCATCGGGTAGTAGAGCAGGTTGGTGACTCCGTACCAGCCGCGGCGAAACGTTTCCGGCGGAAGCAGCGGTGTGTTGGTGATGTTTACCACGGAGCTGCCGATCGTGCTCGAGAATTTTTCGTTCCAGTAATGGTCATAAAATGCGACGGCGCCAAACACCGGCAGAGGCTCGCCCGTGAGCGGCCGTTGGAGGTCAAAAAGCCTGGCTTTCGGCCCGATGTCCACTGGAGCGTCGTTCATGTAGTTCTCCACGCCGTCGCCGTAGATCACGCTCCACTTGATGGTGTCCTTCTCGCCCACGCCGACGTTCGAGCTGACGTGCGCGCCCCAGCCGTAGGTGTGGCCGGTGAGGTTGGTGATTGTCGTGGGCGCGTTATCGTCCCACGCGATGTAGCGGAAGATCCCTGAGAGCTGAATATAGGTGCGCTTGCCGCCCCAACGGACGTGGCCGGAAATGTCGGGAGCTGGAAAGCGAAACTGCACGCCCTGAAGAATGTCACGATCCTGCACCGTGCCCAGGTCAGCAGTTGCCCCGGGACGTTCCAGCGCGATCATCACTTGCTTGTTGCCGTTGTGGATGGGCTGCCAGCGCAGCTGCACGTTGCGGAAGAATACCATCCCGTTCGGCCCCCAGTACTCGATGGAGTTGGGAAAGACATCCGGGTCCATGAACGGGCTCCACGTCTGGCCGGCGAGCAACTGACCGAGTTCGCCATAGGCGTGCCGCAAGCGGAAGGTGGTCTGGCCGGCGTCGATACCCACGCCGAACAGTTCGAACTCAAAGACTGTCTTCAACTGGCCCACGGGAGTGGGAAACAAATTCTTCACACCAAAGCGAGTCTGGCGAACCCCGGCGAAAAGCCTGCCGTTTTGGCCGAATTCGTTCTTGAAGGCGGGGAGTTGCGTGGGCCGCTCCACGTCAAACCAGTTGGGGTTGATCTGACCAAAGTCATAGCCCAGGTCGAGCATGGCGAAGCCGTAGATCTCCATCTCCGGCTTATCGACTTTCTCTTCCGGTGGAGGCGGTTGCGGCGGCGCGTCCTGGGGGCGACTGGTTGGGGAAGTTGAGCCAGGCGATGCCACAGCGATTGTGGCTTCTGGGGGCCTCTCGTTTTCCCTCCCTGGCGCTTTGTCGCCGGCGCTAGCGGTGGCGTTCACGACTTGCGGCTTGCCGGACTTTGACTTTTCAACCGCGGCCAGCCGTGCCTTCAGTTCTTCAGTCTCTTGTTGCAGTCTACGGATCTGATCCTGCATCTGCTGCACATCCTGGGTTTGGGCAGCCTGGGTTTGCGAGGATTGCGTCCCGTCACCTTGCTTTGGAGGGGATTGATTCTGCGCGAAGGCGCCGCAGCTCAGAAGCAGTAACAGGAAAACAGATGTTCGACCCATGGCACCCCCCACCTGGTGAAAGCAGAGCAGGCTCGACAAAATAGATGACTGGCATTCAATACGGGTTGGCAGCAGAGTTGCTGCCCTGAGTAAGAGTAGGCAAAACACTTATTACAATTTAAAAGCAGATAGCTGATGCTCAGAGCTGAAATTGAACACGGGTCTGGAAGAACTGTGTAGTTCCATTCAGGCCGAAACGATTGAGCACTCCGTAGCCGTAGGTAAATTCCAAACGCACGTTATCGGACAGATACCAGTTGATCATCGGAGTAAATCGCTTGAAATTCCCGCCGGTGAGCCCCTTGTTGTTCAGGTCCGTCGTCGAGTATCGAAGCACGAGCTCCCACGCGCCCGTCCCACCCGAAAACACCGACGTCGCGGGCGTGATGTCCTTAAAAACTCCGCCGATGGTGTTGTAAGGCCGAACCTCGCGGGTGATCACCCAGGCGCCCATAATGTCGCCGCCCTGAACAGTGGGATTTCCCTTCGTGGGCGCAGCGATCTGTTGCCACCAATATTCGCTACCGAGTAACAACGAGCCTTGTCGATAGTAGACTTCGTATCCTTCCGCGTGCGATGAGTTCGCCGGGAACTGGCCGGTATCGAGAAAAAAGGGCGCGGGAAACGCTTCCGGACGAGATTTAAGCTGCAGCTCATGATCGACTGGAATCCCGTATCGAAAGTCGAAGCCCAGATGGAGCACTTTGGCCTTCTCCTCGGAGTGGATCGGCAGCCAGATGGGTCTTGCCACCCACTGGCTCGAATATGAAGAGAACGACTGGCCTTTGGATATCAGGTCGTTGTAATAGCCAAGATTCCACAGAAAGCCATGCTTCGGAGAATAGCCCATCCATCGGAACCCATCCGCGAGCAGCGGAACGGTGGCGTCATTCATGGTAAATCGTTCCATCCACCAGCCGTCGTACCCGTTCATGACTTTTTCGAGTGAGAATCCTTCCTTGGTGCGGCCGATGAACAGATATCCCCAGAGGTTGGGGACCTGAATCTGGACTCCGGTTTGGCGGACACGCCACGAGTGCGTGGGCGCGTCGTACATGATCCCGGCACACCAGGTAACCGATCTCTCGAACTGCGGGAATTTTCCGCTGAGCAGAAAGCGGAAGTCGCGGAGCCGGAATTCCGGAAACAGAGCGAACTGCTCCTTGCTGGCCTGGTCCTGAGCAAAGGCGTTGTAGTCCAGCAACAGACCGCCCCCGGCGCGGACAGTAAAATAAGGACCGTTATACTCGTTCCAATGCACAAGCTGTCGCACGGGTTCGTCGGGGCTGTCGCCTGCGTCGATTGTGTTCTCGAGGTTGGGGATCGCCGTGGGAGAAAGCTGAGCAGAGCTGCGTGGCGAGGAAGGACTCGCGGTCGGCGTCGGCTGCGGCTGCTGATCGGCAACGGGCGTTGGAGAAGCCTGCACGGAAGAAGTGGGTTGGAGAACAGCGCTCGCCAACTCTTGGCCTGTCGCGCGCTGCGGCAGGAACAGCACAGCCACGAACGCAACTGTCGCCAGCCTTCGTACTCTGGCCTTCATCGCTCGTTGACCTTAAGCGTATCCATCCGCCATGTCCCGATCAGTATGTGTCGAACATCTCCTGAATCTGCTGCGCCGTGTGCGGCTTCAGGAGCGCCAGAGAGAGCAAGATTCGCGACTTCTGGGGATTCAGCTCACCAGAGGCGATGAAGCCGAGCTCATCGTCCTTGATCTCCACGTTGCGCCCAACATTTCCTGTGGGCACGCGGCTGCTGCGAACCACGACCACGCCCTTCTTCACCGCGCGGGCGGCAGCATCCACCGAGGCCTTGTTCATATTGCCATTGCCGACCCCGGCGATCACGATGCCCTTGGCGCCATTGTTCACACTGCAGTCGATCACGTCCGGCGACATGTCGACGTCGGCAAAGATGATGTCCACCCGCGGAATCTTGGTGACGTTCGAGACGTCGAATTCACTCGACGTAGTGTGCTTCCACGAAGGATTGTTGTAGAAATCGTTCTTGCCGTAAGCGGAGACGCCGACCACGCCGCGCAGCGGCGACATGAAGGTCTGCACGGCGGTCGTACTGGTCTTGGTCAAAGAATGGGCCCCTTGAATCCAGTCGTTCATGACCACCAGCACGCCGCGGCCTTTGGCCATCGGGTCGGCAGCCACGGCTACTGCGTCGTAAAGATTCAGGGGACCATCGGCACTGACGGCCGTAGACGGACGCATGGATCCAACCAGGACCACCGGCTTGTCACTCTTCACTGTCAGGTTGAGAAAGAAGGCCGTCTCTTCCATGGTGTCGGTGCCGTGCGTGATGACCACGCCGTTGACATCCGGCGACGCCAGCAATTCATTGCAGCGCTTGGCCAGCTTGAGCATGATGTCAAAAGACATGTCCTGCGAACCAACGTTGGCGATCTGCTCTCCTTTGATGTTGGCGAGATCCCTGATTCCAGGGACGGAGTCCACCATGGCATCGATCGTGACCTGCCCCGAGGTGTAGCCCGACTGGGTGCCTGTGGCAGCCTTACCTGCGATCGTCCCGCCCGTCGCCAGAATCACGATGTTGGCTTTCTGGCCCTGGCTGAAAGCGTTCTGACAGGCAGCGCTAAGCAGGAAGGCGAGGAATAACACCCATTTAGTGTGAGTCGGTTTCATGACGCTCCTTTCGAGCTCGCGCTCGGCTTCGCGTTGATCTTCCACGAATTACTTCTGCTGGTAATACTTGCTCCTGTCCAGGTTGGTCAGCCTGACCGGATCGAGCAGTTCTTTGATCTGCTCTTCCGTCAGGACATGTTTCTCCCGGATGATCTCGAGGATTCCTTTGCCGCTCGTGTAGGCTTCGTTGGCCAGCTCGGTGGCCTTGTCGTAACCGATGATGGGATTGAGCGCGGTGACGATGCCAACCGTCGTCTCCATGTAATGAGCTAGAGTCTTTTCGTTGACCTTGATACCGTCGACGCACTTGGTGCGGAGAAGGATCGAGACGTTGTGGAGCAGATCCTGCGATTCCATGAGCGAAAGGCCTTCGATAGGTTCGTAGGCATTGAGCTGAAGCTGTCCGCTGTGCGCGGCCAAGGTCGTAACAAAGTCATTGCCCATCACCCGGAACGCGACCAGGTTCACCACCTCAGGAACTACTGGGTTCACT
>DATDGP010000212.1:0-13288 GCA_036522035.1 Terriglobales bacterium | reverse complement strand
GCTGAGTTTGTGGATACCAAGATGCGCAGCGTGGCCGAACAAACCTCCACGATCGACTCGTTGCGCCTGGCCGTTCTGGCGGCACTGAATATCGCCGACGAGTTTCATGTCCTCAAGAAGAAGTACGACGGGCTAGCGGGGGAATACCGCCAGCGCGACAGGGTGCTGGCCGGTGCGCTCGATGAAGTTCTGGATGAAGGTCGCAAGGCCGGCTAGCGTCGGCCGCAGATTTCTCCTGAGGCCTGAGGGCAACAGAGACTTCGGTCGGCGCGAAGTCAAGTAAAATTCCGGGAAATTTCTTTTGGCAGAAAGGGTGACTCAGGTGCCCTTGCGCTCTACTCTGCTTTTCTTTAGCATCGTCAATGAAAACCGGCCTGCAAAGCAGGTGAGAACGGTAACCGTTCATGAACCAACATTCAATGAACAGGGGGCCTGACTCGTATAACGGCTCGGTGCGCAAGGTTCCGCCAGTACGGAAATGCCTAAAGAGCCGCGGCGGGTTCCCACCGTCTTAGGACGGGTTCAGAACGGCCTGGTCACACGGCCCCGCGGGTCGGTTTTTCTGTGGCTGCTCTCCCGGAGCAGTCAGCGCTCAGCGTTCCCCCCACAGCATTCTTCTCAAATCCGCTCGGTCCCTCGCTTAATGCGGAATGCTTCCATACAATCTCGGTCAGTGGCGGAAAATACAACAATCCGAACACTGGTGGTCTTGCCCCAAGCTGCCGGAAAACGTCTGGACCAGTGGCTCGCCTCCGAGCTTGCGGAAGTCAGCCGCGTTCGCGTGCAGCAGCTGATCGAACAGCACAAAGTTTCTGTGAACGGCGGGGCAGCCAAGCCTTCGCTGCGCCTGCGCGGCGGAGAAAACATCGTGATCTCAGGGCAAGTCGAACTACCGCCTCTCAGAGCCTTCGCCGAGGACATTGCTCTCGACATCGTGTACGAAGACAACGACGTCGCAGTGATCAACAAGCCTGCCGGAATGGTCGTACATGCCGGGTCCGGTAAGAACGAGGCGGAAAGCCGAGGGACGCTGGTCAACGCCCTGTTGCACCGCTTGGGCCCGCTCTCTCAGGTCGGCGGAGACCTACGACCGGGAATCGTGCACCGGCTCGACAAGCAGACCAGCGGCCTGCTGGTAGTGGCAAAAAACGACGTCGCTCACCGCAAGCTGGCTCGGCAGTTTGCGGCTCGGCAAGTGAAAAAGACTTACTTGGCACTGGTCCACGGCGAGATGAAAAAACCGCGAGGGACCATCGATCTACCGATCGGCCGCGATCCCGTTCGGCGCGCCCGCATGACCACGCGGGCCACTGCCGGCGGCAGGCCGGGACGCTCCGCTGTCACCCACTGGACAGTGTTGAGAAAAATTGCGGGCAAATTTGGAAAGTTTTCACTGCTGGAAATAAAGATCGAGACCGGGCGGACCCACCAGATCCGTGTGCACCTGGCCTCGATCGGCCATCCCATAGTAGGCGATACAGTGTACGGCGCCCCTAAGAATATTTCCTGTTACTCAAGTCCAGCATCAAAACCGGCATCTTTGGAGAGGAATTTTCTGCATGCTTCTGCGATAGAATTCCGGCATCCAACGAGTAACGCGCCCCTTTCATTTCAGCAACCCAAGCCACAAGAGCTGGAATCGTTTTTCCTTCGGATCGCTGAGTGAGGTGCTGGTTTGCAGACTATAATGAGGACAGTGAGAGTCCCTGCCATGGTGTTCAGAACGGTCGTCACCCTGTTGACGCTGACGTCGGCTTCGGCTATTGCTCGAGCCCAATCGCAACCGGACGCCCCTGCGCCGCCGGCGACTGGACAGACCCCGGTGGCCAACGCCGTCAATCCCTCGACTAAGCCAGCTGATGACCTGCCGACCGGCGGGACCATCCGCCTGCCCTCGAATGAAGTCAACGTGATCTTCACCGTGACCGACAAGCACGGCAGATTCGTGAAGGACCTGAAAGCCAACCAGTTCCGGATTCTGGACAATAATCTGCCGCCAAAGCAGGTCATGAATTTCGAGTCGGAGACCAACCTGCCGTTGCGGGTGGGCCTGCTCATCGATGCCAGCAATTCCATTCGCGATCGCTTTCTCTTCGAACAGCAGGCAGCCACGGAGTTCCTGCAGCAGATCATTCGCCCCAAATCGGACAAAGCCTTCGTGCTGGCGTTTGACGAGGTCTGGGACGTGACCCAGGACTTCACCAACGACATGGACAAGCTCACGCGCGGGATCAACGTGATTCGTCCCGGCGGCGGCACAGCCATGTGGGACGCGGTGTACTACGCCTGTCGCGACAAGTTGATGCGGGAGAACACCGGCCAAACTGTGCGCCGCGCCATCATCATCGTTTCCGACGGTGATGACAATCAGAGTCGCGCCCTACGCAGCGAAGCCATCGAGATGGCCCAGCGCGCAGGCGTCATCGTATACGCCATCAGCACCAACTTGAGCAACATCCATGATTCGGGCGATCACAATCTGAAGCTGCTGGCCGAGGCTACAGGCGGTCAGGCTTTCTTCCCTTTCAAACTCCAAAATTTGGCCGATGCCTTTCGCGACATCCAGGAGGAACTCCGCAGCCAGTATTCGGTTTCCTACAAGCCTGACCAGTTCGAAGCCAACGGTTCCTTCCGCCCGATTATCATCATCCCGGAAGACAAGAAATTCAGGGTTCGCGCCAAAAAGGGATACTACGTCTCCAAACAGCCATAGCCGCTCTTTAGCAAGTCAGGTCTAGCCGTCTGGAGGGTTCCCCTTATTGGATGGCGTCTGACGGCGCGTAGTATCCTTTGCGCGCCTGAACCTTGTAGCCGTCTTTGGATTTAACCTCGATTTTGCGGAAGCTGCCGTCGTGCTTCTCGTTGGTAGGGGTATAAGCCAGGCTGTACTGGCTGCGCAATTCGGCAGAGATCTCGGCAAACGCCTTGTCCAGCTTGTTGGTGTTGCCGACGGAAATCGCGCGGCCACCGGTCTGTTCGGCTAGACGGCTCATATCGCCCATATCGGCTCCATAGTGGGGATCGTATAAGAGCAGCACGTAGCAGATCACATCGGCTTTTTGCGCCGCTTCGAGCGCGTCTTTCAGTCTTGACTGGCTGCCCTGGTCCACGCCATCGGTCAGGATAATCATGGCTTTGCGGCCGACCTGCTTGCTGAGCAAATCGTTGGCGCCGAGATAAACCGCATCGTAGAGCAACGTGCCTTTGGGATGGCTGATGGGAATGGGGCCCTGCCCGATCCCCGGGAATCCGCCGCCGCCGGTGCCCACGTTGATGCGGGCCTTGTCGAGGCCGGTACGCAGCAGATGCACATCCGACGTCAGGTCCTGCAGCAAATCCACGCTGATATCGAAGCTGATCACGAAAGCCAGATCTTTGTCGGTGAGAACTTGGCGAAGGAAATCGGCCGCGACGATCTTTTCTTCCGGCAGCATGTGCTCCATACTCTGACTGCTGTCGATCATCATACCGAGCGTCAAGGGCAGATTGTTTTCCGCCGTGAAAAACTTGATGGTCTGGGGCTGGCCCTCTTCGATGACGTCAAAATGATCTTTGTTGAGATCCGGAATCAAAGCCCCGTGCTTATCTTTCACCGTGAAAAAAACGTTGACCAGGTTAACGTTCTTGCGGAACGTCGGCGCCTGACCCTGGACACTGCCACCCGCACCGGCATCCTGGGCGACGCCCGAACAGGTGAGCGCCAATGCAGCCAAAATAATACGTACTAGGGTTCGCAAAACGGTCATCGGCCTCCCACCATTTCTGCTACTCGTGTTTGACCATTGTATTAGATGCAGCAGACCTGTTGGGACACGCCGGGAAAGCTTACAATAGCATTAAGTTCTTTGGATTCTAAGCCAGGGTGGGACGGCTATACCAGTTCCGCGCATGAGTGCGCGTTGGCGCGCGTTCTGGTTAGAGTACAGCCGCTGTGCTGGCAAGTAATGACCGGCAGTGTCCTCAGGTGACAGGAGGAAACATGGTGCATGTAAGGCAGGGGGTCACAAGGCTGGTGAGCCTGATGGTGTTGCTGGCGTCGGCTCTACTGGCGCAGGACAGCCAGAACATTCCTGACGCCCCTAAACCCAAGGTTCCGGAGAGCAACCAGTTTCCCGGGGATGCGCCGCCCGCCCCTAAAAATCCGCGCTCTGAGGACCACCCTGCGGCGGCGACCACACCCACTCCGCAAGCGCTACCTCCCAACCAGGGCGGCGTCACGACAGACCGGAGCCAGCTTCCCGGATTCGTGATCAGCGTCAACTTTGTAGTAATCCCAGTAACCGTGAAAGACAGCGCCGGGCATCTGTTTCCCGGCCTGGGCCCCAACGATTTCACGGTCTATGAAGACGGCGTGCCGCAAAAGCTGAAGTTCTTCAGCAGTGACGCGACTCCGCTGACCGCGGCCGTCATAGTCGCCAGCGACCTGCCCGCGACGACTGCCAAGAAGGTCAACGACTCTCTGCCGGCGCTGATTGGCGCTTTCAGCGAATACGACGAGGTGGCCCTCTATCGCTACGGCCACACGGTTACGCAGGTGGCAAGTTACTCAGGAGCTTCGAGCATATCCAGTTCCACCCTGGCTCGCCTCAAACAGTCGGGGCGGTCGGGAGGCCCACCTGAGATCTTTGGTCCTATGGCTCAGGGTCCTTCGATCAACGGTCACGAGGCGGCTCCGGGATCGCCCGGGTCGATGTCCGGCATTCCGGCGCCGGTTAGCGAATCTTTTGTCCTGAATGACGCCATTTTGCGCGCTGCCCAGGATCTGAGTAAGCGCGACCGCTCCCGGCGCAAGATCATTTTTGTGGTCAGCGATGGGCGCGAGCTGGGAAGCGTGGCCTCCTTTGACGAAGTCAGGAAGGTACTGCTGTCCAACAACATCTCGGTTTTCGGGGTCGGCGTGGATACGGCGGCCATTCCGGTCTATGACAAGCTCGGCCGCATTCGTGTGCCCGGCTTCGGTACCAGCAACATCCTCCCCAGATACGCGGACGCGACCGGCGGGACGCTGAGCGCCGAGTTCGACCGCCAGTCGATCGAGCAGGCGTTCGCCAAGATCACCGATGGCGCCCGCAACGACTACACTCTGGGGTACAATGCTCCGGCCACGGTGGCCACGGCTTTCCGCACCATCGAAGTTATTGTGCATCGCCCGGGCTTGACGGTGTACGCCAAACAGGGATACTACCCGTTGCCGCCAGCTTCACCTCAGCGGCACTGAAATGGTACTTCCGTAACTTCATCAAAGGTGAAACCCTGGATACCGGAAGGACTGCGAGGCAAGGTACAATCCATCGCATCGGCCTCGTTGTGATATAAAAATCCTTTTACTATTGCACAGACGTTCGGAACTCCCCGGCGCGGCTGGTCCCGCCTGGACCCGAGTGCGAGGAGAGTCTTGAGCTTTATCAACTTTGCGGCTCGCGAAATCAACTGCAAGGTCGTCTATTACGGCGCCGGCTTGGGCGGTAAGACAACGAATCTGCAGTTCATCTTCGACAAAACCGCCGACAAACAGAAAAGCAAGATGATTTCGCTGGCGACGGAGACGGATCGCACTCTCTTCTTCGACTTTCTACCGCTGGATCTGGGCACCGTCCGCGGATTTCGCACCCGCTTCCACCTTTATACGGTCCCCGGACAAGTCTTCTATGACGCCAGCCGCAAGCTGATACTCCGCGGGGTCGACGGCGTGGTCTTCGTAGCCGATTCCCAGGAAGAGCGGCTCGACGCGAATCTTGAAGCCTTGGAAAACCTCCAGGAAAACCTGAAGGAGCACGGTTACGACTTCAAGAAGATCCCTTACGTACTCCAGCTCAACAAGCGCGACCTGCCCAGCGCCTTGGCCATCGACAATCTGAAACGCGAGCTGCAGCGCAAGGCCGAGCCGGCTCTTGAAGCCGTCGCCTTTCAGGGCAAAGGAGTATTCGAGACCCTCAAGGAAGTGGCGCGACAGGTGCTGATCGAGTTGAAGAAGGGGTGAACCTGTCTCCGAAAAGCCGACCCTCAGCCAGTGAAGGGGAGCAAGCCCGCCAGGATCCCCTCGCTTGGCTCGGGATTTCAGAAATGGCTGACTGTTGGATGCTGACCGCTACTTGTGATCCAGCAAGGGCGCAATGCTGTAGTCTCGCGCCTTGGCGGCGCCGCGGCCGGCACGCGCGGTTAGCGACTGCCCTCCGCCCATAGTTCCATACTTTTCCAGTAGCACCGGCACCAAGGCACCCTCGGCTTCCTTGGTAAACGTCATCAGCTCTTCTCGACGGTCGATGCGAATGAAGTCACCGAGTCGGATCTGTCCGGTGGCTACCAGATTGGCCAGGGGAAAGACAATATTCTTCTCGATTGCCCGCTTCAGATGGCGGGCGCCATATTTGGGATCCGTCCCCTCGCTGAGCAGGAAGCCTTTGACGGGCTGGGTGCAACTGAAAACGAACTGATTGTTGCCGGTGGCCTGAAGGATGCGCTGCTGCACCATCCCCAGCTCGATCTCCAGAATCTGCTCCAGGTGGTCGGACTTGAGGGTCTTGAAAACCACGATCTTGTCGATGCGGTTCATGAACTCAGGTGAGAACTTACGCCGGGCGGCTTCCTGGGCGGTACGAGTAATCTTTTCGTCCAGCCGGGGATCGACCTGCTCAAGCTTCTTGGGTTTGCCGAAACCCAGCCCACCGTTGAGGATGTCACACATTTCGCCGGCGCCCAGATTCGAAGTCAGCACGATCAGGCACTGAGAGAGATCGACGCGCCGATTGTCGCCCAGAGTCAGCGTGGCTTTATCGAGAATGCCGAGCAAGAGCTGCCACAACGCATCACTGGCCTTTTCGATCTCGTCGAACAGCAATAGGGTGAGTTTGACCTTGTCGGTATGCCATTGGTTCAGCGCTTCCTGGGTCAAGAGCGGGTGGGTCTCGCGGTGCCCTAGATAGCCGGGAGGCGAACCGATCAACTTGGCGATTTCATGGCTGTGCTGAAACTCGGCGCAATCGATCTTGACTACGGCCCGGGGATCACCGAACAGAGCTTCGGCGGTAGCTTCGACCACGCGGGTTTTACCGGAACCGGTCGGCCCCAGAAACAGCAGGTTCCCCACTGGACGTCCCGGGGGGTTCAGCCCGGCCAGGAACATCTGGTAGATTTCTACAACTTTCTCGATGGCTTGGTCCTGGCCTACGATTTTGCGACGTAAGGAACTCTCGAAATCCTGCGCGTCATTGCTGCGGCGGTTCGGATCAAGTGCAGTATTAAGACCAGTCCTCATAATCTAACTTTCGGCACCCCACCGCCACCTCGGCGCCCCAACGCCCAGGAGCCTTCATAAAGAGCCTAAGTCTGAGATGGACGAGTTCGCCCGTGAGTTGTAAAGCCTCCTGTTGCATGCCCTTTCGGTTGCCTGTCTTGAAATTAGATGCGCAGATGGTGACAAAAGGCCAATGCACTAGAAGGCGGATTGTCCGGAGTACCTGCCGATGCTAAGATGCCTTCAGACCCCGGGAAACGAGTCTCATGTTATTCAAGAAGTTTCGTGCTCTCTCCACCGCGGCCCTCATACTCATAATTTTGGCGGTCATCGCGCTTCTCGTAGCGCGGCGCACGCCATTGATTTCGCAAACACGGGTCTCCGCTGCCGAGACTCCAACAGCAGCCACGCCGGCCGCAGCCGAGCTGCCCGCCGGCACGATCACGGTTGATGCCAAGGCTTTGACGACCGCGCTTTTCCTGGCTCGCCAGAATTTAACCCGGTCTTCGTACATGACGGTGGCGGAGTTTGTCGAGGCAATTGGCAAGGCCAACGGTGGAAAGACGACTTTCAAAAAGGACGAAACGGTATTGATCCCGGGCATCGAACCGCAGCCGATCGTGGAGAAGAGCCGTCCGTTCCCCAAAGACACCGAGATTCGCGCAATTTATCTCACCGGATCGACAGCCGGCAGCGCCAAGGGCATCCAGCTCATCCGGCGCTGGCATGATGCCGGCGGCAACGCGGTGGTGTTCGACATTAAGGACAGCGACGGCACCATCAATATTCCGTTTGAACACCCGTTGGCGCGCAAGATCAAGAATTACCCGATTTCTAATCTTCCTAAGTTTGCCCGTTACGTCCATTCTTTGGACATGCACGTGATCGCTCGCCAAGCCCTGTTCCGCGACGACAACATCGCCAAGAACCACGGCGCGCTGGCGGTGCAGTCGCGCAGTCTGCACCAACCTTGGCGCGAAAACGGCAAACTGGTCTGGGCCGATTCGTCGAACCCACAGGTCCAGGATTACAACATCGCGTTGGCGAAATACGTAGCCGCGTCGGGCGTGGATGAAATCCAGTTCGATTACGTCCGCTTTCCCGCTGAGGGCAATCAGACCGACGCTCAGTTCTATTTCCAGAAAGATCCCAAAGTTCAGCGCGCGGACGTCATCGCCAATTTCTTGGCGCGGGCCTACAGCGAATTACATCCGTCGGGAGTGCTGCTATCGCTCGACGTCTTTGGCATCATGGCCTGGCAGCGTCAGGTGGACCTGCGCCATACCGGGCAGGACATCGTGAAAATGTCCCAGCACTGCGACGTGCTTTCCCCGATGATCTACCCCTCGCACTTCTTCGGCATGGACAATTACAAGCTTCCCGGTGACGCGCCGGAGCACTTCATCAGCATCTCTATGGACCGTTTCGAGAAGGTCACGGCCGGTTCGGGCGTGGTCTTGCGGCCGTGGCTGCAGGCCTTTCACTGGAGAACCAAGACCTACTCCCCGGAATACATCCTCAAACAGGTCAGCACTGCGAAAGCGCACAGTGGAGATGGCTTCCTGTTCTGGAACGCGGCTAACGATTATTCCAAGCCCTTCGCCGCAATGCCGGTGATGATGGCGAATCCCAAGCTTTACCTGCAAACGCCGGCAGCGCCCGTGGCTGTGACGGCCACTGCCTCCGCGGGCCAAGGCAAGGGCAAGGAACAGGTTCCTGCACCTTCCAGCGGTGCCCCCATGCAAAGGTAACCCGCCGCCAATTCCTAATCCGTATTAGATTAAAGACCTGGACTCTGGCGGTGTCGGGCAATGTTTTGGGCACAACTAAGAATCGCCGGATATAATGTGCCTTTCGCAGCCCAAAAAAAACTACAATAAGGTGGAAGCATTTTAATCTCGGGCGGGACCGGCCGGACGGCCACCTCCGGCGTCCACGCTTTAGCCCTCGCCCGGGTGCGAAACATCATTGGCGAAGGGAGCTGGCATGGCCATTCAAACGACCGAAAGAATCTGGCACAACGGGAAGTTGATTCCCTGGAATGATGCCCAACTCCACGTGATGTCACACGTGATCAACTACGGTTCTTCGGTCTTTGAAGGGATTCGCTGCTACAAACACCCGGATGGTCCGGCCATCTTTCGCCTTCGCGAGCACATGCAGCGGCTCGTCGACTCGGCCAAGATCTACCGCATCGAGATTGATTATTCTCTTGACCAGCTTTCGGAAGCCTCGGTCGCGTTGATCGCTGCCAACGGCGTCTGGCCCTGCTATCTGCGCCCCATTGTATTGCGCGGATACGGGGAAGCCGGGGTCAACCCCTTCAACTCGCCTACCGAGGTCTACATGGTTAACTATCCCTGGGGCAAATACCTGGGTTCGGGCGATGTCAGCGAAGGTGTGGAAGTGTGCGTCTCGTCCTGGTCCCGTATTGCTCCGAACACCATGCCGGCGATGTCCAAGTCCGGCGCAAATTACATGAACTCCCAGCTCATCAAGATGGAGGCCATCGTCAACGGCTACGTCGAGGGCATCGCGCTGGACGTGCATGGCTACGTGAGCGAGGCTTCCGGCGCTAATATTTTTGTAGTGCGCAAAGGCAAGCTGCTGACGCCGCCGCTAGGCAACTCCGTTCTGCCCGGCATCACGCGCGACTCGATCCTGGCTCTGGCCGAAGACATCGGCGTGGAGGTGGTGGAACAGATGATCCCCAGGGAAATGCTCTACATCGCCGACGAGGTTTTCTTCTGCGGTACAGCTTCGGAGATCACACCGGTCCGTTCCATCGACAAGATCAACATCAACGGCGGCGTGGCCGGTCCGGTTACGCTGGCCCTGCAGCGCGAGTTCTTCGGCATCGTCAACGGGACCATGAACGATCGCCACAACTGGTTCACCAAGGTTCCCGTCAAAAACCGTATCAAGCAGGTGGTTGGAGTTTAAGAGTTCAAGATCTTCGAGCCATCAACCCCAGCGATTCAGCGCGGTCGGCGAGCCTGCCACTCCTCAGAGGTAATTTTCCAGATCTCGGTAGGCAGGCGCCCGGAAACGTAGTTTTCTTCTGTTGTGGCAATCACTCTCATGCCTTGTTTCACCGAGATGCGCCGCGAAGCGAGATTCGCAATCGCCTTCCGAACGCGCAATACCGGGAACTTCAAAACGCTGAACCAGTAGTCGGTGACTCTATCGCACGCTTCGCTCATCCAACCCTGGCCGTGCCAGGGAAGGCCCAACCAGAAGCCTCGGTTCTTTGTTTCAGCTCGAGACAAGCTGATGTTGCCGATCAGCCGATCGGGCGCGCTTTTGAGGCGCAACGTCCAATTCCACCCGTCACCTCGGTCCATTGCCGGGAGGGCCACGTCACGATAAAAGGTCAGAGCGCCGTCCGCAGGATAGGGCCAGGGTACGCGATGGTTGAGGTAGCGCACGATCTCCCATTGCGGAAAGAGGATCTGTGCTTGGGCAGAGTCGGCAAGCTCCAGGGGACGAAGGATGAGACCAGACGTTTCCAGCATGGGCACCATTGTGGGCAATCCTTCTCAACTGGCCTTTGACTTGGCCTGAGCCGCGACTTCGGTCGGGGTAGGTTCAGTAATCAGTCGTGCACCGGGGTTATACGAGATGTACGCCCAAGCCCACTCCGCCATCACCAAGAATCGGTTGCGAAAACCGATCAGAAAAAACAGGTGGATGAAGAGCCACGCCAACCATGCCAGATAGCCTGAAAAATGCAGCTTGCCCAAATCCGCCACCGCGCGCGAGCGTCCGATGGTGGCCAGCGTGCCCTTGTCGAGATAATGGAAGACATCGGGTGGCTTGCCGGCGATGGAGCGCTGGATTTCGCGGGCTACAAATTTGCCCATCTGAATTGCCGCGGGAGCCAGACCAGGAACGAATTTGCCGTCAGACATTTTCACTGCGGCAAGATCGCCGGCCACGAATACCTCGGGATGTCCGGGAATGCTCAAATTGCTGGTGACCATCACGCGGCCGGCTCTGTCCGTGGGAGCTCCTAGCATTTTGCCCAACGGCGAAGCTGCGACCCCGGCACCCCAGAGAATCACGCTGGCGGGAATCCTCTCTTTGCCGACTGTCACGGCGCCGGGCTCGACGTTGGTGACCATAGCGCTGGTTCGCACCTCAACTCCCATGTCGTTCAGCTGCTCTTCCGCGCTGGCGGACAGGTCTTCCGGGTACGCCGGAAGGACGCGGGGTCCGCCCTCGAGCAGGATAATGCGAGACATGGCGGGATCGATGGCGCGAAAATCGCGTTCCATGTAGCGCTTGGAGATGTCAGCAATAGCCCCCGCCAGCTCCACGCCCGTCGGCCCGGCGCCGATCACCACAAAGGTCAGCGGGGGGTAGGGTCGATTAGCGATGGCTTCGCGTTCGGCTGTCTCGAAAACCAGCAACACCCGTCGCCGAATCTCAATCGCGTCTTCAATCGTCTTGAGTCCCGGAGCAATCTGCTCCCACTTCGGATGGCCGAAATAGGTGTGCGTAGCTCCTGAGGCCACGACCAGATAGTCGTAGGGCAGATCCAGGCCGTTAATCCGCGCCACGCGCTTGTCGAGGTCGAAGCCGGTTACCTCGCCTAACAGGACCTCCATGTTCCGCGCCCGCCGCAGCACGTTGCGGACGGGAGCGGCAATTTCCGCGGGGGAAAGCACGGCCAAAGCCACCTGATAGAGCAAAGGCTGGAAGGTGTGGTGATTCTTACGGTCGATAACCGTGACCCGGACTGGGGCCCGTTCCAGGGCTTTGGCGGCGTTAATTCCCCCAAATCCGGCCCCCACGACCAACACGCGCGGGCCACTCGAGTTCTGTGTCATCAGTAACATTGTAGTCGTCCGTAAACCGCCATACACTGCTGACGATAAAAGCTTTATCGGCCCTGAGGCTGGGTAGCACGGATTAACGGGGTTAATTCTTTGAGTTAGCCCTGGGCTGGGGGCCCGATTGCCCTGCCGGTTGCCCCATGGTATAGGTTGTGGCTAAACACGATTGGGCGTCCCTGCCGGGGATTCGGGAGTAACAAAATCTCGATATGCATATTGACGATTTGCTTCGTATCGCCATGGAGCGAAAGGCTTCCGACCTTCATCTGAAGGTGGGCAACTATCCCCACGTCCGCGTGGATGGCGAATTGGTTCCCTTGACCGACCAACCTCGTGTTTCAGCCGAGGACATGCTGAACATGGCCTTCAGTATGATGTCCAACCGCCAAAAGCAGAAATTCAAAGAGTCTGCCGAGCTAGACATGGCTTACGGCGTGGCCGGCCTGGGACGATTCCGTGTCAACGTGTTCCAACAGCGCGGCAACGTCGGCCTGGTGCTGCGCGTGATTCCCACCAAGATTCGGGCTCTCGAAGAACTCTACCTGCCCAAGGTGATCGAGCATATTTGTGAAGAGCAGCGCGGGCTGTGCGTGGTGACCGGCGTCACCGGTTCGGGTAAATCAACGACCTTGGCCGCCATGCTCGATCGCATTAACTCCGGGCGTCCCGAGCACATCATCACCATCGAGGACCCCATCGAATTCCTGCATCGCGACAAAAAGGGCTTCGTGAACCAGCGCGAAGTGGAAGTCGATACGCCTTCCTTTGCCTCAGCACTCCGCGCCAGCTTACGCCAGGACCCTGACGTCATCCTGGTCGGTGAAATGCGCGATCTTGAAACCATCTCCACTGCCCTGCATGCCGCGGAAACCGGCCACCTCGTGTTTTCGACCTTGCACACCTTGGATGCGGTCGAAACCATCAACCGCATCATCGCTGTTTTTCCGCCGCCTGAGCAGAAACAAGTACGTATGCAGTTGGGCGCAACGCTACGCGCTGTCATCAGCCAGCGCTTGGTGCGCCGCGCCGACGGCGCCGGCCGCGTCCCGGCTTGCGAAATTCTGATCTCTACCGCGTTCGTCCGCGAGTGCATCATGATCCCGGAAAAGACCCGGCTGATTCGTGAAGCCATTGCCGCCGGCACGTCCCAATACGGCATGCAGACTTTTGACCAGTCGCTCTACGATCTGTTCTCGCAGGGCCTGGTCAGCTATGA
>DATDGP010000211.1:0-16382 GCA_036522035.1 Terriglobales bacterium | reverse complement strand
TTTGGTGGACCAGATGGCCACGGAGATGTCGATAATCAAAGGAATAGCTGCAAGGCGGGTCAGCAAGCCGGCGAGCAAAAGCAGGCCGCAAACCATCTCGACCGCACCCACGAACGGTCCCATGATGCTCGGCGCAGCAATTCCGATACGGCTAAAGCGGCCCGCGCCCCATTGCTCAACAAACAGAAATTTCTTGATGCCTTCCAGCAGGAACACGCCGCCAACCAGGACGCGGATGACAACAGTTGCCAGGGGAGCATCGGTAGAAAGCAGTTTGTTCATGAGCCCCCAAGCGCCTCCGGGGAATTCTAGCGTCCTATTCTACGGAGTGTTGCCGCCTAACTGGTAGGCCAGAGCTGACAGCGAGAATTCATATTGATACTTCGCGGTCACGGTACCGATTTCCGCTTCTGTTTGCTGAAGTTGAGCCTGGCTCAATTCCACAATCGATCCTAGCCCCAGCCGGTAGCGCGCCTGTGCAAGATTCAACGACAAGGTCGCTTGCTCGAGCAGAATTGCAGCTACGTTTTCCCGTTCGAAGGCGCTGTTCACGTTCAACCAAGCCTGGCGGACATCGCGCGCGACTCTGTCTTTCAGGTCGCGAACGCTCTCCTCGGCTGCTTGCGCTCTGAATCTCGCTTCCGCCGCGCGCGCAGTGAACAAGAAGCCGTTGAATACCGGGATGTGAATGTTAACGCCGACCGCGCCGTAACCATTGGTTCCCAGATGGCTGTTGGCCACAGGTGTCACGCCCGTAGCGCCGATCATGTTTACGTCGGGGAGCTGCAGCCGGGCTTCGGCGGTCGCCAGATGTTCTGCAGCATTCTGCTGCAACTCGAGCGCTTTGAGATCCGGCCGGTTATCAAGAGCTTCTTGAATAATGGTATCGATATCCCGCAGCGGGGGTTGCGACGGCGCGGTATCCACGAGCTCAAACGCTTTCTCACTGGGCAGTCCCATAGCTTCACTGAGGATTGCATAAGCCACGCCGCGATTGTTATTGGCGTTCACCAGCAGCAACTGGGCCTGGGCCAGGGCCACGTTGGCAAAGCTCAGGTCGAGAGCCGAGCGCAGCTTGGCGTTTTCAAGCGCTTGAATCTGGTTGGTGACAACCTGCCGCGCCTCGACCGTCTGTTCGGCAACCTTGACCAGGACGTCGGAGGAAAGAGCGTCGAAAAAGGCCTGATCCACGGTAAAGACAATCTGCTCCCGGGTGGCGCGCGCCGTCTGGGCCTGGGCTTGAGCATTCAAGTTCGCGGCCGTGTAGAGGTTCTTGGTGCGACCGAAGTCGGTGATCAGCTGTTCGCCAGCCAGCCCGGCGGCGGCGCGATCAAACACGCTGGGATTGTTCAAAAATCCTGCCGTCAGACGGTTTCCTTCATTGAGGGTGGTGACTGTTGTCCCATTCATGCTGACCACGGGCAGAAAGGCAGCTCTCACCTCGCGTGCTGTTTGCTTGGCGGCCAGGGCATTCAATTCTCCGATGCTGATGCGGGGATGGTTCTTAAGCGCGAGTTGCTCTGCGTCACTGATCGTCAGCTTGACCGACGCGGCCTGAGTCGAAGGAGGGGACTGTTGATTGATCGCGAGCGGTCGTCCCACCGCTGAGGCTCCAGCGAGAGACTCCTCGGCGTGGGATTCCGGGCGCGGCGCAGGCGGATCTTCGACCGGCGAGCTCTCGGCAGAGCGTACGCACGAAGCCGGTTCGGCAAAACAAGCTTTGGCTGTCATCACGCTGGATTTTGGGGCAGAAGCCGGCGCTTGTGCCGTCGCAGCCAAGCCCAGCGCCGCGACGCATGCGATCGTTGTTGATACGGACCAAAGCTGGTTCATAAGTCGTTAAGCCCACCCTGTTGAAGTCGGATACGAGAATCTTGATTCGATCGAAGACAACCCTGCGTAGAAAGCGCGTGAGCCTCCTTGCGTCCGGAGCCAAGCATCCGCGGTCGGCCCGCGTTTGCGAGTCCGGCGTTGTCGTACAACCGTCACTCGGTCACCGGGATCAGTTCCGCGCTCTGCGCTTCGGAGCGGCGCCCGTAGATCATCAGGTAAGCAGCCGGCACCACAAAGATCGTCAGCAACACCGAAGCGATGAGGCCGCCGATGATCACGCGGGCCAAAGGTGCGTAGGCTTCGCTGCCGGTTTCCAGTTTCAAAGCCATCGGCAGAAGGCCGACAATCGTAGCCAGAGATGTCATGAGAATCGGCCGCAACCGGATCCGGCATGAATGGGAAACCGCTTCGCGAACCGGCCTTCCTTCTCCGCGAAGGCGTTTGGCGAAGTCGACGATCAAGATGCTGTTGGAGACCACCATGCCCACCAGCATCACGATTCCCATCAGCGACTGTACGTTGAGCGTGGTATCGGTGAACGCCAAGGTCAGGATCACGCCGATTAGACCGGTAGGCACCGCTAAAATGATCAGAAATGGATCGATGGCCGACGAGAACTGCGCGACCAGCACCAAATACACCAGGAGGACGGCGAGCAGGAGCCCGTAGCCGAAGCGCTGGAACGAGGACTGCATGGTGTTGACCAGGCCGCGAATATTGATGCGGATGTTGGGCGGAAGCTCGGTCTCGTTCACAATCCTTGCGACTTCCTTGGCGGGCGCGCCCAAGTCTTCGCCGGAGGGCGCGACATAAACGTCGATGGTCCGTTGCAGCTGATAATGATCGACCTCGGTGGGCGTCTGAATCCGCCTGATATCAGCGACCTGATTGAGATAGGTGGGCATTTTGAGGTTGGGAGAATGCAAAGGCATGGTCTTCAAATCCTCAATCGACTTCACCTGGTTCTCGGGGTACTGTACAGTCACGAAGTAGTTGTTGCCCGTCGTGGGATCAACCCAGTAGCTGGGCGAGATCATGGCATCGGAGGTGAGCGATGTGATCAGATTGTCGATCACCTCTTTCGGCGTCAAGCCCAACTGGGCGGCACGAGGGCGGTTTACGTTGACCTCCAGCGCGGGGTAGTCGAGATCTTGCGGGATATAAACATCGCCCACTCCGGGCAGAGCCTTGATCTTGCCGGCGAGCTCCTGCGCGACTTGATTGGCGTTTTCCAGATTCATCCCGCTTACCTGGACGTCGATCGGGGCCGGCGCACCCTGGTTCAACACCGAATCGACGAGACCGCCAGACTGGAAGAAAGTACGCAGCTGAGGCAGTTCCTTGGCAACTTCCTCGCGTACCTGCTTCATATACCGAAAGCTGCTCTGTTTATGTTCCGGGTTCAGCCCTACCTGGATGAACGCGGTGTGCATGCCTGAATTTGGGGTGAACAGTGCCGACAAATCCGGCATGAGTCCGATGTTCGACACCACGGTGTTGAGTTCTTCCTTGGGGACAACCCGGCGAACGATCTGCTCCACTTGAGCCACGTAATCGTTAGTCAGTTCGATACGGGTGCCGGTGGGAGCTTTCACGTTGATCACGAACTGGCCGGCATCGGTGCGGGGAAAGAAGGCAACACCGATCAGAGGATACAGCAGAAAACTCAAAGCGAAGAGGACGATGAATCCAACAAGCACAGCGCGGGGACGGTCCAGCGCCTTCTGCACCCAGCGATCATAGAGCTCCAACATGCGCTCAAATTTCTGATTGAACCAGCCATGAAATCGCGTGCCCCAAGCCAGGAGGGCCCGCCACGACTTCTCGTTGCGTTCCGGATGGGAGTGGATTTCGGCGTGATCAGGACCGTGAACCATGGATCGCATGAAGTTCGCGCAGTAGAGCGGCACCACCGACATGGCGACGAAGTAAGAGGCTGCCAATGAGATCACCACGCCAAGTGCCAGGGCCGTAAACAGGAACTTGCTTACGCCGAACAGGAAGGTGACGGGGAAGAACACTACAACCGTCACGATCGTGATGGCCAGCACCGAGAGGCCCACCTCGTTGGCTCCTTGCTTAGCCGCCGTGTGGGGATCCTCGCCCAGTTCAAGATGGCGGAAGATGTTTTCAAGTACCACAACTGAGTTATCGATCAGCCGTGAAAAAGCCAGCGCGAGCCCGCTGAGCACCATGCTGTCGATACCTCTGTTTAAGGAATTCAGGAGGAAGAAGGTGGCCATCACCGAGAGCGGGATGGAAAGGAAAACCGCAACCGTAGCCCGCGGGCTGCCCAAAAAGATCAGGATCATGATGGCCGTCAGTACCAGTCCGGCACCGCCTTCGCGCATCACCGTGGAGATGGCCGATTTGACGAACAGCGACTGATCGAACACCACGTGGGTCTTGAGCTGGCTGGGAATATCGCGCAGGGTCTTGATCGCTTTCTTGACGCCATCCACGACCGTGATGGTGTTGGTGTTGCCACCTTGTTTCAGGATCGGGTCATACACCGATTTCTGTCCATTGACCCGGACGATGTTGTATTGCAGCGCCGAGCCGTCCACGGCCTTACCCACATCCGAGACAAAGACCGATCGTTGCCCTTCGGTCTTGAGCGGGACATCGTTGAGGGCCTTGGCGTTCGGCACTTGCGCGTTGGTATAGAGGTTGTAGTCCATCGGGCCGATGCGAACGTCACCCGCGGGCAGGATCAGGTTGGACATGTTGGTCGCCCGAGCCACGTCCATGGGGCTCAGCTGGTTGGCCTGCAGCTTGAGCGGGTCTACGTACACCATGATTTGCCGGTACTTGCCGCCGTAAGGCGGCGGCACCGTCGCGCCCGGAACACCCGCAATCTGATTGCGGATCGAAAACTGCAGGTCGTCGTGGAGCTGCGTTTCGTCCAGCCCTTCTCCTTCGACTGTCAAGAGGCACACCGGGAGACTCGACGCGTCGACCTGCATCACTACCGGAGGAAGCGTGCCCTGGGGCAGCCGGCGCAAGTCCGCCATGGCCAGGTTAGAAATCTGCGTGACATCGGCGTTGGCGTCGGTCCCCGGCTGGAAGAAGACTTTGATCAGGCTCACTCCGGCCATGGATCGCGACTCCATGTGGTCGATCCCGCTGCCGAGAGTAAAGAAGCGCTCAAAGGTGTCGGTGATGTCGGCTTCGATTTGCTCCGGAGGCATGCCGCTGTAGAATGTCGCAACCTGGACCACAGGAATGTTGATTGGCGGAAACATGTCCACTGGCATGAATAGTACCGCGGTGACCCCCAGCACGCAGACGAAGAGGCAGATAACGATGATTAAATAAGGATGTCGTAAAGAGAACTCGGACATGAAACTCCTAATCCGTTTTGGACGATGGTTCCACCATCTTCGGCGACACCAGCTGCCCGGGCTTGAACTGCGACTGGGTGCCGAAGACTACCATGTCGTTTGGCTGTAATCCCGTGACGATCTCCGCTTCCGTGGCAGACTCCAATCCCAGCGTCACTTCGCGCTTTTCGATTTTGTTGGAGCTGTTCACCAGCAAGACTGTGCCGCGGTTCTCGCCTGAGGCCTGCACGGCCTGCACCGGGATGGTCAGCGCATTCTCTACCGTGTGCAAGGGAACGCGTACCGCGGCATACATTCCGGGCACGAGACTGTACTTGGGATTGGGAACGTCGACCTCCGTGCGCATCGTGCGGGTATCGCTGTCGATCTGGTCGGAGAAGCGAACGATCTTGCCGTTGAACGCCTTGTTGACGGCTGAGACCTCTACCGCGACCGTCTCACCAAGCTGCACATCCGCGACCGCCCTTTCAGGCAGAGGAATCACCAGTCGTAGCATGTCGTTTTGCGAGAGCCGGCACAGCGCCTGGTCGCCCTTGTTGGCCGATGTGCCCGCCGGCAGCAACGCTCCGGTGTAAGCGGAGAGCTCGGTCACGACGCCATCAAAGGGCGCGGTAATGCGCGAATACCCGTACATCGCCTCGTCCTTGGCGAGCGCTGCTTTGGCGGCAACTACTGCCTGCTCGGCCGCAGCCAGGGACGCCTTGACCGCCGATACGCTGGCTGATGCTTCCTGATCTTTTCCCTGGGCTTCATCCACTTCTTGTTGAGCCACCAGGTTGGGCTGCGTCTTTTGCACGTCCGCCAGACGCTGATAGGCCAGGTGAGCGACCGTGTACGCCGACTCGGCGCGGCTGACTTCTTCCCGAGCTCGCGCCAGATCGTGCGTGCTGCGCTGGGCTGAAGCCCGGTCCTGCTCGACTTGCTGCTCCAGTTCGGGGATTTCTAGCTCCGCAAGGAGCTGCCCCTGCTTCACGTGAGTACCCCAATCGATATGCAGCTTGCGGATGTATCCGGAGACCTTCGCGTACACATTGATTTCCTGGAAGGGTTGAAACTCCGAGGCAATTTCCAACGTGCTGGAGAGATCCTTGCGCGTTGCTTTCACCACTGCGACGTGCGGAGCGTTGGCCTGGGAGTCAGCCCGGACCCCGTCTCCGGAGTGGCATCCGGGCAGCAAGAGCGTAGCCAGGCAAACGCAGAAGAGTGCGGAGACGCTACCCCGGCGTGCGCGGCTGCTTTTTCGCATAATGTTCATGACGTGTTTGCTTTTCACCTTGTTTTAGTCTTTGGTAGCATTTCGGCTTTTACCGCATCCCGCAGTTTGTTCACCGTGAAGCCGGTCGAGCGGCACAATCCGGTCAGAGAGTTTCGCGTCCTTACGATTTCATCAGCAGACTCAAGCATTTGGTCGATGATCCCGAAGGGAACTGTCTGGAACCCGTTGAAGTCACCGTGAATCAGCTCTCCTGGGCGAACCCTCAACCCCGCGATTTCAACCGGACCCCCGAAGTCGAAAACATGAGCGTATGCGTGAGAAACAGAAGCGTTGCCGGCAAACAGCTGCAACCCGGTCGATCGGACCTCGCGCAAATCGCGCACAGCGCCGTTGGTCACAACACCAACGCAGCCTAAGGATCGCAGAATGCACGCGTGAACCTCACCGACAAACGCGCCCACTCCTGGCTTCGTGTCCATGTCTTGGATCAGCAGAAGGCGAGGAGGTGGGATGCTGAGCAGGTGGTCCCACCAGTCGGTGCGCGCGTAGGAAAATCGTCCGCCTTCCATCGGTGGCGTTGCGGTTCGTACGCGGGCGGTGGCGGCATAGCCCACCGCAGGAGGTAGCTCTTCGAAAATGCAACGAATGCTCGAGTCCGAGAATCCGGTGTTGGGAAGACGCACGTTCGAGAGTTCGATGGCGCTGGCCACCACGCAAGCGCTAAGGCCCTGGAGTCTCTTTAGTTGCATGGGCGTCAGCTCGCCGGCCCGAGGCGACGAATTGGTTTCCATAGGTATCCGACCTGGTCTTCAAAGTCTGACCGCGACGGTCTCAATAGCAGCCGCCTGGTCCTGAAAACTCAGCCACCAGAAGAAATTCTTGTCTTTTATGTATTGTGAATCTGGCGGCGCTTCCTTATCAGAAAAGAGGAGGAGGAGGACGATACCAGTGCCGCGATTCCGTAAAAATGTCCCTCGCGGCGGGCCTTGGGGCCATACCAGATTGCCAGGACCACTCGCGCACCAGAGCCAGAGATAGAAGGGGTACGAAAAAAAAGAAAACGATACCAACCGAAACCACCCTGACGAAGGTTTCCGATCCTTGTGTCGGGTCCACCCAAAGCTTGGTCATCTGCGTGGCTGCGGGGCGATAATCCGATGAGAAGCTAGGGGCGATCTTGAGCCAGGCCGCGAAACCCAGCACGCTAAGCGCGAGCATCAGCACGAACACCGCCGATTGCCTTTCGCGATTTGGTGTCAGAGAAGACATCTCCGGTTGTTCCTATGATATACCACATCGCGTGCGATTCGAGTGTGGTCATTGCCGAGCTCACAATCCCTCTGGTTCAGGCACCTCCGGTCTTAATCTGCATAAAGCCGGGATCATGAATTCGTTTGGCTCGGAAAGTGGTCGAAATGCTAGCCCCTTGTGACATCCTTATTACAGCCACTATCATTCGAGAATGCGCAAGGTGGCCAGTGGATTTATCCCCGTGATCGCTGTCGATCGCAAGGATGCGAAGCCTTTGCATCAGCAGATTTACGATGCCTATCGCGGCGCCATTGCAGCCCGTAACCTGGGCGCGGGCCAGCAGGTTCCCTCGACGCGCTCTCTGGCTTGCGAGCTACGAATCTCCAGAATCCCGGTCCTCGACGCCTACTCGCAGCTTCTTGCCGAGGGCTATTTCGAAGCCCGATCCGGATCCGGAACATTCGTATCTCGTGCCATCGCGGAGCCAGCGACGCCTACGGGTTTCTCTAAGCCCCCGGCAAGGACCAGGACCGGCCCGAGATCGATTTCCTATCGCTCAACCCTGTTGCCTCGCTTCAAGCTTGCGCCGTGGCTGGCGGGCTGGGGAGCGTTCGTCGTAGGCCAGCTCGCGCTTGAAAAATTCCCCTTCTCCGTCTGGTCCGGTCTGCTGCTGCGTCACTCCCGTCAAGTCCGCATCAAGTCTCTCCACTTCAGCGATCCGATGGGCTCGGAAAGTTTTCGCGAGACCATAGCTTCTTACCTCAGGACCGTTCGGGCGGTGAATTGCGAAGCTGGGCAGATCATGGTGGTGAGCGGCTCGCAGCAGGCCCTGGAGATTTCAGCGCGCGTTCTGTTCGATCCGGGCAGCGCGGTGTGGGTGGAGGAGCCGGGATACAGGTTAGGCCAGCAGGTGCTAAGAATGGCCGGTTGCAATCTGATCCCGGTCCCTGTTGATCATGAGGGCTTGAACGTGGGGGCCGGAATTGAGCGCGGCGGCAGAACACGCGCGGCTTACGTTACCCCGTCTCATCAGTTTCCGCTCGGCGTGACCATGAGCGCTTCGCGTCGGCTCCAATTACTCGACTGGGCGCAACGCTCTGGCGCCTGGATCATCGAGGACGATTACGACAGCGAATATCGTTACGCGAACATGCCGGTTGCCTCGCTGCAGGGTCTGGATCGCAACGCGCGGGTCATCTATATAGGGACCTTCAGTAAGACTCTGTTCCCATCATTGCGGATGGGCTACATGGTGATCCCTCACGATCTGATCGATCGCTTTGTGGCCGTTCGTCATGCGATGGACGTGTATCCACCGCATCTGTACCAGCAGGTTCTTACGGACTTCATCCAGGAAGGGCATTTTGCCCGTCACGTCCGCAGGATGCGCCAGGTCTATGGCGAAAGGCGCAATGTTCTGGTGGATGCGATCGGCGATGCTTTCGGAGATCGCCTGCAGCTTCTGGGAGCAGACGCCGGAATTCATCTGACGGCCATGTTGCCCAAACCAGTGAATGATCGCGATATCGCGGAACGGGCTGCCCGCGAGAATCTCTGGCTATGGCCGCTTTCGCCGTGCTATTTGAACAAGAACTCCGGACAAGGATTCATCCTCGGCTTCGGAAGCACGTCCGCGCGCGAAATACCCGGCCGTGTTCGCCAACTGCGCAAGGTCGTCGAGTCCAGTCGCTAGACCACCGAAAGGCGGCTTCTATCCCGTTGGTGTCGGAGTCGGCGAAGGTGTCGGCGTGGGAGTTGAGATCGTGGGCAAACATGGATTGGCGACCGTTGGTATCGGCACGGTCGACGCCGCTCCCGCAGGAGCTGAACTGGGAGCCGAAGGGCTCACGCTGGCCGACGACGGACTAGCGCCGAGGCCTGTGCCTTCCGCCGGAGTTGCGCTGGCCAGCGGATTTGCGGTCGCCGTTTGAGCCGCGACGCACGTGCTCACGATGGTGGTTGTTGGCGTCGGGTTCGGCGTCGGCGCGGTGTTGCCGACAGGCACTGAGGTCCCTCCAGTTGTTCCCGTCTGCCCCGGTGCCGACTGGCTCGGGGTTGTGGGAATTGTCTGGCTTGGGTTGGTAACTGGGGACTGGCTCGGCGGGGTCGTCGTGTTTTGACTCGGCGTCAGTGGAGTAGGAGCAGCGGATGGAGCTAGCACGGGAGTTGGGGTGGTGACCGGCGCCTGCGTTTTGCCGAGACCGGCGAATGCGAACAAAATCACCGCCAATCCCAGGTTCTTTCGCATATACAACCCTATTATCATGTGGAGCGGCTCAACGGATCCTTTGTGACCGGCCGCATTCTACTTCACAGAGTGGGATGAGGGATCGAGCTGGGGAGGGTTGCCTACGCTGCCGCCCCATGCCTGAGAGACCGTCGAGGACACCAGGGCCACGGTGATGGGCGCGCGGCACGATCGGGCGACCACGAACGAAGCGCCGAACATGGTCAAGGCTACTAAGGCGCTTGTCCACTCGTTGCCGCTTTGCGCATGGGTGAAGAGCCGGGGCACATGCAGCAGAACTACGATCAGGAAGAACATCACACCCAGCAGAGTCGCCGCCAGACGCGCCTGAACTTTGACGGCGATGCCGATACTCGCTGCGATGAAGGCTGCTCCAACAAAGCAGGCCCAGAACAAACGCCAGGGTATCCAGGCAGGTACCAGCGTGGCGGTGAATTGCGCATACATGAAATGCTGCACGCCAAACACAGCCAACGGGACGGCAAAGATCAAGCGGCCGGTCGCGGCAATCCTGTCGCTCATGCGTGTCCAGGGGCGGGGAACAGGCTGTTCGCCGCGAGTTCCGGCGAGCGCCAGGGCAGCGCCGGACATCGCTAAAAGCTCAGTGCTGCTGGTCCAGGGACGGGGGTCCGTCAAATTTGTCGCCAGTCTTGGCGCGTACAGAACGACAACATAGGTAAATTGGAGAACGCCGAGAGCAGAGGCCCATAAGACCGTATCTTTGCCGGCCACGATCCCGATGCCCAGGACAAGAAGAAACGCACCCATTCCGGAGGCGGCAAAGGCGCTACCTAGAATCCAAGGCGGTCCGGGAGCGAGTGCAGGATGCGAACTTACAAAAATGTAGTGCTGTAGGCCGAAGCTGGCAATCGCAATTCCGAAGACATAGCGGCCAGATGAGATCAACCGGTCCATCATGATGACCTCAGATTGTGCTACGCGGCCGGGAAGCACCTATGACCACTTGAGCCGAGGCCGTTATGACCACTTGTCTAGACTGGGCTGCGGTTACTGCACCACGAGGAAGGTTGAGACCGCCACGGAATCCACGAACGGTCTTTTGTTACGGTCGCTGCACCGGTACTGAATGGTGAAGCAAAAACCAGAATTATCCGCCATATGCCGAGGATTTTGATGAGGTATCGTCGATCAAGCGGTTGCGCGGCATGGCGTGGTCACTGCCCCACGCTCGCCAGATGCTCCTGGAAGAACCTCACCATCTCCACGGTCGAGCGAATGCGATTGGGAATCTTGCGGAATCCGTGGCCTTCATCGGGGAACAGGACATACTCCACCGGCACCCCGCGCTGCTTCAGCGTATTGACGATCTGTTCCGCCTCGATCACCGGCACGTTGGTGTCGTTGGCGCCGTGCTGCACCATGGTCGCGGCTTTGATTCGATCGAGCTTATAGATGGGCGAAAGACGGTCGAGCATCTCCTTCTGCGTCTTGGGATCGCCGTATTCGACCGTCGAAATCGCCGCCATCCACGGCTGCGTGTGCTCGAAGAAGGTCATGAAGTTGACGATGCCGAACAGGTCCACGCCCGCGGCAAACAGGTCGGGATACTCGGTGATGCCGGCCATGACCATGTATCCGCCGTAAGAGCCGCCGGCGATGCCGATGCGCTTGGGGTCGGCGATATGATGGTCCACCAGGTAATCGACGCAGGCCTTGATGTCCTTGATGCCGTTAAAGCGCAGCTCGCCGTTATCGAGGTTCACGAACTTCTTGCCGAACCCTGAAGACCCGCGCACGTTGGGCGCGAACACTCCGATCCCCTGCCCCAACAGCGCCTGATAATCGCTCCTGAACGACGGCCGCTCCTGTCCCTCCGGTCCGCCATGAAAGCTGACGACGTACGCTCCGGGACCGGACTGATTCTTCGGACGGTAGAGCCAGCCGCTCAGCTCGAGCCCGTCAAACGACTTGAACGTCACCATCTCCGGACGCACCAGCGCGTTGAGATCGACTCCTGCATGCGAACTGAAGGTGAGCTGGCGGAACAGCCCGCGCTGGTCGAGAATCCAGATGTCCGCCGGCTGCGCTGCGCCGGAGACAGTCATGGCGATAACCGAGTCGTCGCGCGAAAAGCTCAGGCCGCCCGCGATCTCTCCCGGGAGCTTGGGTCCCGGCATCTGCTTGCCGGTTTCGAAATCGTAGAACGAGAGTTCGTTACGGCCTTTGATATTCCACAGCAACGCAGCGACTGTGCCCTGATGATTGAGCGTGATTCCGTCGAGTTCGCCGTCAGCACGCTCGGCCAGTACTTCGCTCGGCCCCGGCGTTCCGTCCGCCGCGATGCGAATCCGCGCGAAGACAAAAAGGTCGCGGTCCTTGTTGGTGCTAATGTAGGCGGCCGAACCGTCGGGGGCGAGCTCGCCAAAAAATTGCGCTACGCCGTCATGCTTGGTGATCAGCGTGTCTTTGCCCGTGGCCACGTCGAGCAGATAGAGATTGTTGTCGCCGCGGTTGCGCAGCCGGTTGAGGAGGGCGCGATGGCCGTCGCGGGAAAAGTTGTCGATCCCGCCGATGCCGGGATTTCTCGCCAGCAGCCGCACCGAGCCCGTCGCCGGCACGATCATGAACGAGTCGCGGGCCGCGGGATTATCGCGGCTGGAGTCGATGGCGATCTCTTTCCCGTCCTCCGTCCATGCATCGAAGCCGTTGTTGTCTTCGCCGCCCTTGGTGAGCAGCTTCATGCCGGTGCCGTCGGGCTTCACCATGTAGACCTGCGAATTCAGGCCGCCGCCGGGCGCGATGGTCACGGCCAGCCAGTCACTCGCCGGGGACCATTCCGCCCCAACCACGGGATCGTCGCCATTGGTGACCATCCGCGGGTATCCGCCTGCCGAAGGTACAATCCACGCCTGCGGCACCCCGCTCATGTTGGAGATGAAGCTCACCCACTGGCCGTCAGGCGAGAAGCTGGGACTGTTCGCCGACCCGATCCGCGCCATCCGCGCGACTTCGATGGTGAGCTGCTTCTTGCGCGCAGTCGCGTCTTGGTCCTTCGCCGCCGCCGCCGCGCCAATCTGCGCGGTCGCGAGCAAGCTCGAGCACATCATCATCATGATCGATGCAACTAGACGTGAAGACATGGGGCGCTCCTTGGGTGCGATGGCACTGCGAGTGATCTTGCGGGAACAATCCTAAATCATTCCAAGCTGCCGGGACCTCGTCGCAAAGCTGTTCTGTTGGACGGCCCTGCGCAAGGGAGGTTATGCGCATATACCCTGCCGATCGATTCATCAACGGCGTTGAGAGGCCCATCTTCGGCAGTCAATTGGCCGGGGATGAAACGCGCATGCTAGCTGTTCGCTGCGCAGAGCAGCCATGGGATCGACCTTGGTTGCGCGCCGCGCGGGGCCGAGCTTCACCTTACAACCAACCTGGCGATCAGATCCCGGTAGTGCACCAGTTCGCGGATCAAGGGATCGACCCGACGTAAACTTAAGGGGGCTTGCGGATCGCGACAGGGCGGAACGCGCCGCGCGCGCAATACCCCGACGTGTTCGCTAACTGCGCAAGGTCGTCGGACCCAGTCGCTAGAAGACCGACTTCTATGGCGTTGGTGTTGGAGTGGGCGTAGGTGTCGGCGGGGGAGTTGGGATCGTGGGCAGACACGGACTGGCGACCGTTTGTATCGGGGCCGCGGGGGTCGCCGTGCCCGCAGGACCTGAGCCGGGAGCCGAAGGGCTCGCGCTGGCGGAGGATGGACTAGCGCTGAGGCTTGTGTCTCCCGCCGGAGTTGCAGTCGCCAGCGGATTCGCACTCGCCGTTGGAGCCGCGACACAGGTGCTCACGATGGTGGTTGTTGGCGTCGGGTTCGGCGTCGGCGCGGTGTTGCCGACAGGCACCGAGGTCCCGCCAGTTGTTGTTCCCGTCTGCCCCGGCGCCGACTGGCTCGGGGTCGCTGTCTGGCTCGGGTTGGTAGTTGGGGACTGGCTGGGCGTGGTCGTCGTGTTCTGACTCGGGGTAGTCGTGTTGGTCTGACTCGGCGTAAGTGGAGTAGGTGCGGGGGTCGGAGCTGGAGCGGGAGTTGGCGTGGCGACCGGCGCCTGCGCTTTGCCGAGGCCGGCGAGCGCTAACAAAGCCGTGACTAAGCCCAAATTCTTTCGCACAACACAACCTTAAATATAAGGATCGGCTCGACCGGTCCTTTGTGAGCATGGGGTATTCCGCTTCATAGAGTGGGATGAGGGGTCGAGCTGGGGAGGGTTGCCAATGGTGCCGACCCATGCCTGCGAGTATGAACTGTCGACTTTGGCGGGACCGCTCCCTTGCTGACGGTCAGCGATTTCGTCTGTTACAATCGAGATCGAGGGGCAGGGACAGCTGGCCCCACGTCGCTAGCCTGAAGGCGGCGCCGACCGCAAGAAAACAGGAAGAAGCGGGTTATCCTCTAACCCGTTGAAACAAGCTGGGGACGTAGTTCAGTTGGTTAGAACGCTGCCCTGTCACGGCAGAGGTCGCGAGTTCGAGTCTCGTCGTCCCCGCCATATTCTTCAATCACTTATCTGAGTTCAGGGCTGGACGCAACTGTCCAAAACTGTCCGATAAGCCCGCCGCGTTTTCACTCTTTTTCGGCAAAATAATGCTGGCCACTCGGCCTTGCGCTTCGCGACGCAGGTTTGCGCCCACAACCCGAATATTCGGGTCAAGATCTAGCCGGATTGGATTGTGCTGACGGGCTCTTAGCGCGAAACAGAGATACTGAGGGTCATTTAGGGACCGCAGGCAGCGGCTCGCCAGCTAGTCCCTTTCTCACAAGGCCTGCCAGCAAATCCGCGAACGGAACAATGTCCTCACCGATGCTAGCTTTTTCAAGACCCTCCATGTAAGTCTTACCGTCGGCCACAGATATGACTGTCCAGGGATATCCGCCTGATGCCATCATGACATTCATCAGGAAGCGCCCAATGCGGCCGTTGCCGTCCATATAAGGATGTATATAGACGAACACAAAATGCCCCAGAACAACCCGCACTGCGGGTTCGGTTTCTTCGCGCAACAGATCGAAGAAAGCCGGCATGGCGTCTCTCACGGCCTCGCGGCTTAGTGGCACATGCATCGACCGGCGAATGTAAACCTGAGCGTTGCGATAACCCGCGAGATCGGCGGGTTTCAGCAGACCAGCCTTGACGCTGGGCGCGAATAGTTCCCGATACCAGGCTCCGTGATCCTCGTCCGCGACCAGTCCTGGATTTTCGCCATGGAGAACGCGGCCCAAGCTTTTCTGGACCGCCTGGTAGGCCTGCCAATAGCCCCGCGCCGCCATAGCATCGGCCGGCTTCCGATCGCTGTCGTTCGCCTCGGCATTCCACGCTCCACTTCGAACACGTTCTATGAGCGTAGGTGTGACCTGATAGCCCTCGATCGATAATGAATGATATGCGTCCGTGACATAGGCCTCATTGACGCGTTTTAAGTAGGCCTCAGTGTCGCCGGGCAACCCTGGCGGGTTCGGAAAGCGCTCAAGCACAGGCACCCGCATCTTCTGCCACACCAACCGTATCCTGTTTACATAGGGAGACAGGTCGCGCACGGGGATTGCCGACACCAGCTTGTCCGTGAATGGATCGTTTTCACGCACATCGAACCCGGCGGTAGACATGGCTTTCACAATGTCATCCGCTATACGGTCGCGTCCAATGTTCCGAAACGCGCCGGCGAGACGCCCCGCGATCACTGTATGTCCACCCGCTAGAAGGTGGGCTAGAAGGCCCGAAGCATCGCGAATCATGGCCAGCACCGCGCGAGCATCCGTCGCATTCTTTGAAAAATAAGTGGGAGAGCATGCGATCAGCGCCGATTCCACAGAAAAGATGCGCTGGCGTTCTTTTTCTTCCCTGTCCGCGGCTTCCGGGAGCGCGGCGCGAAGATCCAGCAGTGACGTACCGTGAGGGAGGGGTGTGACTTTGTTACGGGCTCCTGGCGCTCTTACCAAGAGCTGCTGGGGCACTCTCCAGTTTCCGGCATGCAGCGAGATAGACAGTTCCGGGGAAATGCACCACTCGCGCCCAAAACGTTGTTCCAGATAAACGGCGCAAAAGCGCCAGAACGACGTGTACCAGCCCGTGCTCTCGCCTTTCAGTTCGTGCGGGCGGCTCGGAATATACCACCCTTTTATGACTTCCTGTAGAAAGCCGGCGGCCAATAGCCGCTCCCGATGGGTGCGCGGCAGGTCTTTCGCCCGGATAGCCGCAGCGTCATCAGTTTGAAGTTTGTGCAGCAATTTCAAAGACTCTGCGAGTTTCTCCGGCGGCGCTGCCATGGCCGACTCCTTTTTGAGAGTGCTATTTTTAGCTTTTACTGCCGGACGTTAATTAGCTTATTCCGCGGCTCTATTTTTAGCTTTTAATGCTGTACTGTTTTTAGCTTATTATGTTGTAAGCATTGGAGATTGTCACCTGCATACGATCTCACTCCTTCTCCGGTAGTGAGCCAGGATCGACGCGACCTTGCGATGGAATTGGGCGACTTGGGC
>DATDGP010000210.1:0-13103 GCA_036522035.1 Terriglobales bacterium | reverse complement strand
TTGCACTCCTGCAGAGCCTGCCTCCGCTTCACCAGCCGAGCGCCATCTTGCAGGACAACCGCTTCGCTGTACAATCGAATTCCAGCGAACGGCGGGCAGTGTCTTAACTGCTTGTCTCAGCCCAGGGGACCACCCCAACCGTTGCTAGAAAACGTTTTATGATCAAACCTGAGAGGATTCTATGGCTGAACAGCTTATGTTTCGTGACGAATTCAATCGGCGTCATTGGCTTAAGGCGGGATCTATTTTCGCGATAGCCACGTCTCTGCCTAAAGCCTTTTTTGCGGAATCGGAAGCGCAGAAATGCGCACCTCCGATTCCTCAAAACCATGAGCCTTCCAATGGAGGTCCGTGCCCTTACCCGATCCCATGGCTCGACAAAAACGGTAGTCACAACCAGCCAGCCATGCCGAATGTTGAGCTCTCAAGCATCTACCATTTCAAAGGAAAACTGGGCCGTTGCAACGGCTTCCACGGAATGGGCACAGACAACAAGGGCAATCGGCTCGCTTGGGGTACGGCAACAACCGATTACAGCTACATGGCGGGAGAATATTGGGCGGCGCGGCAAGGGCACCAGGCGGTGTTCGCCCACACTTGACTTACCGTTTTCAAGGGACCGGCGGTCCCAGCCAACCAGATTCATGATTTTCATTCGCCTATTTCGCCGGAAGGTCTTTACTGGGTCACGCCAGTTCCTTCGAGCGGAATCACATTCAGCCAGGATGGCAAGACAGTTGTGCTCCAAATGAAGGATATTCCTATCATCGACCAGCCACGCTGGCCGGCGATCGACGCAGAAACGACGCCGGCATTCCTTGACTTCAAGCTGGTTTTCAAGTCTGCAGAAGAACCAGTCAAGTACGAGGATGCCTCGCGCCAATACCGGTTCGAGGGTCTTAAGGCGACGGCACAACTCGAAGCTGCAGTCCACGTGCCTTCCATCGATTTCACATTCAAAACTGATCCCTTGGAGAACTCCAGCTGTGATTTCGCGGTGATGGGAAGAGAAGCTAACGGTAAGTATTACCAATCCTGAACATGGGCACATCCGCACGCATCTTGTGCCTTAGATTGTTTGTCTGGCAATTCGGGACAATGCCTCATCTCGTCTGCGCCTCAACCTGTCCGAAGCACCGAAATTGGTCTGCGTGACGATAGCGCCCTTGCTCGTCGGGCCACACTTACACCTTCGCGGTCAGCCCAATGGCAAGACGGACATCGACCTGACCGTCATACGCGACGGCAAGAATCTCAAGGGACGGATGCTTGGCTTCGTGCTCAAGACGGTCCGCGGGAGTGTTCTGAAAGAGGCGTTTGAAAACTCCGTCAAAGCCATCGAAGCGCGGACGAGGTCGTCACGCACTTATCTGCCCTCGTTGGCTCGTCCGTGCGGGTGACGTTGGAGATCGAGGCGGAGATCCCAAGCGGCGCTCCTGACAACGTAGTGCGGGTTGTCACCGAGAATAGCCGCCAGCTCAGGTTCGCCAGCAGCGGATTCGAGACAGAATGATCAGAGCCGCAAGAAACAACACTCTCTAACAATCACATTACAGACGACTTATGGCTGATAACAGATATTACGTCAACTCAGAACCTGCTGACTCAACGTAAGTTGCAGCCGCGCTTTTGGCTCTTGTCTTGCCTCAGCGCAAGGGCAATTCACGCGCCAGACAAGATGCTGAAAAAATATTTTCGGGCTGCAAGCTACTGACGTGACAAGGCGAGAAATTTAACATTCAGGGCGTGAAGCGCAGGGAAGTTGTGCCCTAATCGGGAGGTCGCACTGGGAGACGTTGATCGTGGCGCGCTCCATGGCCGAGAAGCGGCATTGCGCGCCTGCGTCCGGCGCATGAGGCACAACGAGTCGGACACCCGCGCGTGGCGCCGATTTGGCTCGCGAGAAGTCTTGTGGGGCGCACGGGAAGTCTGGCGACGAGGGCTGGGATCGCTCAGATAATTCGCGCTAACCCTCTGCCGAGCTCAGTGCTGATCACAAGTCGAGAGACAAGACCATGCTCCAGGCCTCGTATGACCGCACGAGCCTTTGCGTTCGCTAAAGGCGCACACGATGACTCCAGGCTGGTCCGGGTTAGAGGTCGCGCTCCGCGCGCACGCGGCCAAGTGCCCACGCTCAAAGCCCGACCGATCGCTCGTTCACCGAGGCCAAAACATGTTCTTGCTCCTTCGTGATGCTAGGCTTGGGCAGAAGGACGCCAGCGATGTCGCCATCAATCAAAGTCTCGAGGTGCTCAGTCCCCGGTATTCCGGCAGTTTCGAGGTACTTTGACGTACGAGCCTTGATTGTATCTGCAGGCCCTATTGAGGTTAGGAATGCGTCGGCAGTGTTTGAGGTACGCTGAAGGTCCCCCACTCACAATTTGCCTGTAGCCAGGAATCTGTTCAAAGAACTCCCGCAAGGCAGCCAGCTTGACACTCTGGTTTGGTTCCTTCAGCCACGGGACCACGGCCGGGACCCCAGCGAGACTCGGAAAATGTGTGCGCGATGAAATGACATTTGAAATTGCATCATGAATATGGACGCGAGAGGTTCGCAGCTTGAAAGCTGGACAGAATGGCGGTAACGCAGACTTTTTGCGGATTACAGGTATTAACTTTGGCGGAAGAAACGTGAACGCAAGAGGGCGGGCGCGTCTCGGGAGTCCACGGCCTGAACGGAGCGGGAGCCGGAGAAGTCGTACTGCCGACCGGTCACCGGGCCCCTCACCCGGACCGGCGAGCTCTCCGTGTAGCGAAGAGCCACCGAGGAGCTTGGCGACTGAGCCGACGCCAGGGCTTGTGGCAAGGCGCGGGGTAAGTTAGGCACGTTTTGCCGGACTGTTGGCATTGTCGTCGGAATTCTCGCCGGAGTTGTAGGGCTCAGCAACTCCGACCGTTTCTGACCGCAGCACATTGCTGACCTCTCCTTCTAACGGTTGGGAAATGGGTTGAATGACAACGGGTTCGTGGCCCAGACGCTCCAAGAGGCACGCCGCGCCAGAGAGCGCCATCCATGTAAACAACCAGTCGAGAGGCTTCCGCGACACAAAGAGTGCCGCCGGGGCCGCGATCCAGAGACTGAGGCAGTTGAAGCAATCCATCAACTTGCCGGCTAGACCATGGCCCAAGCGGGCGCGAAACCGCACGACGAGATCTGCTGGGCCGTCCTCGCTCGCCAGCAAGTGCGTCACCCGCCAGGTCGCGAGGACGGCCACGACAAATTTCATGCAAAGGACCGCTCCGCTCATCTCTGTTTCACGGGCATTGCGGGATCTGGACATTAGAGCCAAGGTCGTTACAGATCTCGACCGCCCAAGGCAAGGAATAGGCGTAGTGGTATCCGCCGGCGAAGCCGTTGCTCCACGTCTTGTCCTGCGCGTAGAGCACGAAGGTGTATGTACAGCACTGGCCACGATTCAGCGGGAATCCGGCCGGGGGCACGAACGGTGGCGTGAGGCTCGGGTCCGTCGCACAAACAGCGTCGAAGATACGCAGGTCGAGCACGGTCAGAGGTCCAGCGGCCTTGCTGCCGAATGCGGGTGGCGGGCAACCCAGTGCCACCTCGCACCGCGTTCCTGGTTCACCAACCGACTGTGTGCCCGTCAATGGGTCGGCGCCGAACATCGCAGGGCAGAGCGTTGGCGTGATTGGAATTGAGTAGGTTGGACCGCCCTGCCGCGTCACCGACAGGCTGTAATAGTCAAAGTTGTTGCTGGGGTAGCTGCTGTTCAGGGGTTCGATCCATTCATCAAAGGCAATGCCAAGAAGGGTCATCGGCCAGCAGGTGTTGCACGGCGCACCTGGGGGCGCATACTTGCTAAGGCAAACGTCCTGGCAAGGCAGTACGCCTTGCAGTCCATCGAACTCGACGTGTATCGGTTTGTTGTCGAACCAGACTTGCTGCGTGTCGTAGTAATGGTTTGGCGTCGGCGTGGTGGTGTCGGTAACATCCAGCAACAAAGTATACTTGCCGCTCATGCAAGCATGGTTGGAATCGGGACAAGCCAGAAGAGAAACTGCGCTATTGAAGCAGGACTTCGGCAAGCAGTACTGCGTATCGAACGGAGGGACGCTGGTCGGGACCCATGGTCCCCTAATGAGATTAGTTTCCAAGAGCTCGTTCCACTGCGCTCTCTTCTTGGCTTCCACGGTGGGGTCCGGGTCTGTATAGCAGATAGGCGTCGGGAGCATCATGTGGACGGTGTAAAGGGGAATTGAGGCTGGGAACCCGGGCTCCGCCGTGCCAGGCTGCCATCCCACGGCGGCCCTCAGATCCACACAGCTGATTTCCCGATTCGGACAATCACCGACCCAGGCCGTGCCCACTACACTGATGCAACCGCCCACGGGGACTACGATCCCACCCGGATTAGCGTTCACGATCGGCGCCTGGGGCGGAGCGGCCAGGTCGAACGGTCCGGGAGGAGTCTGCACGGGCGCGCCGGGCAGCTCAGCCACGCGGTCGATCCAAACCATCACTTTGAAGAGGACGAACACAGTACAGCAACAGGTGAGAGACGCGTTCGGCACGGTCGAATAAACGCACACGCGGATTTCATAGGAATCCGACATGAGCGACGTGGTATCGAGCCATCCCAGGGCTCCGCCCACCACAGGGGTCGTGCCGGTTGCTCCACCGCCCGGATAACTGATGCCCAGCGATGAGTAACCTGTGTTGTCGTCGCTGCAAGTTTCGCCCTGGGTCGCCAAGCCCGCCTGGCGCCACTCCAACGTATAGTGGTCAAAGAAGGCGCCTGCCGCAGTCCCATCAATCTCGACACCAACAGCGTCAGGTATCAACCCCTGCTGCTCCTGCGTGCAACCTGTCGGCCCGGTTAGCTGGCAGCGTAACGGCTGGAAGCAGTCCCCCAAGCAGCGGAAGAAATACACCAGGCACCACAGCGCGTCGACGAAGCTGCGCGCGCGCGCCAGGCAGCAGCCGAAGCAGATGGCGCACAGACATAAACAACGGCAGAACCAGAAGTTAGGGTCTTGGCTGTGGGCAGCAAAGGCTGCTTTGCCGAGCAGCGCCTGCGCGGCATCCCCGGTGAGAAAGCGCTCAAAAATCGCGCATACATCCTCTTGGCCTTCGGAGCAGTTAATCTCTCCGCTCAGCACTTCATCGGGTATTCCGGCGGGAAACTCGACGCTAGCCAATTGGTCCGTGAGGTAAGGTTTGTACGCCACGGCGAGCGCCGAAATCAGGGTGCGGAAATCCTGGCGCTGCTCTTCCGTGGGAGGGTTCGCCACCGGCGTCCCCAGCGACTCCCGGATGCAGAGCCAATACTGGTGGACGTAATAGGCCCAGGCGCGGAACGTTCGCGGACCACGACAGACTAACCATCCGAAGATGAAGCAACAGCGGAGATGCGCCAGACACCATCGCCAGTTCTCGACGGGGCCCAGTTGGGCCCGGCCCTGCTGTGGAATCATCCGGAGAACGACATCCTCGCTAAAGAATTTTCCAAAGATGCGGTTGGCCTCCGCAATTTCATCGGCACACTTGGGAGGCCCGCCTTCCGCCTGTTTGTTCAGCTCCGCGGGGTTCTTTGCAAGGTCGAGCTGCTGTTCCAGGATGGGCTGGTAGGCTGCAAGGAGAGCTTTGAGAACATACTGAAAGTCTGGGTTGTTAATTTCAGCGCTGGGAGGCGGTGCGGCGGCCTCCTGCGGCGACTTCTCTTTCTCATTGTCGGCCATGGGAAGTCTCCTCTCTTTATCTTTTATGCTTGAAGTTAGTTTGAGGTTCGGCTGGGGCCTGTCATGGCATGCCAGCGTTCGTCCGTGACGTTACCTCCGCGGACAGAGGAAGTACAATAGCCGGAATTTCCGTTTTGGGTCCCCGAGTGGCAGACGGGACACCCAAGCCAGAAATGTTTATATAACCGGAATTTCCGTTATAGACCTCCGGCCCGACCGACAACCTACCACTTGACCGGCCCAAATGCAACCGCAAGCTGGGTCGAACAGTGAACACGCCACCGAACACGTTCCTCTGGCCTCCCGGTGTGAGCGTTCAGAGATCGTGGCGCGACCCGATCAGAGATCATGACGCGAGTGTGGAAATGTTCAGGGATCGTGGCGCAAACTGAGAGAACGCGCACTTCGAGCGGGGCATAGCTCGAACAGAGGAAAACTACGCCTACCTCACCATCCCCGGCGTCGGGGTGGTTGGCTGCGGTGTTGCGAAGCCGTAACGCTGGACGGCCGCCCCACAGCCGTCGAGAAAACGCTTCCGGTGACCAGCCGTATGATCGCGGCAGGGCGCGCCCCGACGTCAACGCGAATCCGAATCTCCCGGCGCCGCTGGCCCAGGAGTAGTTCGACACTCCATAGAGGTAGTGGCTGAAGAGATTTCCGGCAGAGCCGCCGATCCTCAACGTTATGGGTGAAGCTGGCCAGCGTACCCAGCGGCAACGATGTTGCTCTGAACCGCTTCCATGGCCCGGGTAGTGGGCATTCCCCTGGTCATCACGCCCTCAAAGAAGTAGCCCTTGGCCCAATTGCTGTTATCGCCGCCGATGCCAAGGATGATGGCTCCTTCCTGTCGCATGGGTTGATAGCCGTTGGGAAGAGGGATCGTACCGGTAGTGGTCAGGGCTCCGGACTTGGCGTTGCCCTGGTAGATGGCATAGGCGTGCTGACCGTCGCTGGCGCCCATGTCTGTGACGAAGGTAGTGCCGGGGCGCACCTTGAGGTGGCCGTAGATGCCATCCTCCATATCTAGCCCTGCGTCGGGACTGCATGGGTTGCCGTGACACATGATGTTGATGGCGTCCATGTGGCCGGCTTTGTTGTCGAGATTGTTTGTCTCGGCGTTGCCGAAGTCAAAGCAGCACTTGTCGTTGAGATTGAGGGTCGAGGTGACCATGTAGACGCCTTCGGGCTGACCGTGGACGGCAGTGCCTGCAGGGGTGTCGTTGCGGTAGCCGGTACCAGGGGAGACGGCGATGCCGTAGACCTTGTGTTCGCCGACGGTTGCCGGGAGCGCGTTGGCCACGGCGGGGACGTCGTATCCGCTTGGGCCGGGGCCGCGCGCTGCGCCACCGGGAGGCGCAGGCGCGAGATCGTTATGGTTGGGTGACTGGTCGTAGAGTTTGGTGATGGTACAGGAAGTGTTGGCGCAGAAGGTGTCCTGGGCGGCGGCCTTGGCGTACCCGTCAGGGAGGAGGCGGATGTCGGTGTAAGTCCTGTCTGACTGCCGCGTGACCTGGTAGAGCGGGCCGGTGTACGCGCCGTACAGGGCGCGGGTGGTGCTAAAGGCAGCAACACAGGGAGTCGCGGATGCGTAGAGGTCACACGGACGAGGCGTGACCGTTTGCGCTGAAGCGACGCCGACCGGGGTGATCGCGAAGGCGAAGAGCACAACTGTGGGCGACAGGATTTTTCCGAACAATGACCGTGACTTGAGTTGCATGGGATGTTCGTGAGCTCCTTTGCTTTATTGGTTTCGCCTTCCGCCTCACAGTTGGTCAGCGCAACTGAATTCTCGCACCGAATACGAGATTCTGCGTAAGGGGCCGAGGCGCCGGCTCGATGTTGAGATCGGCACGGAGGCTGACTTCAAATTCGAATCACAGAGTTCATCCGATCAGTGAAGACAATCCGACTTCGCGGTACCGATTCAGACCTCTCCCTCAAAGACCTCGAAACCGGGTGCATCAGATCGAGAGTTCCATGTAACTGCCGTTTGAATGGGAATAGATTCGTGGCCGATCACCGAATCAAATGCAGTCTCTTGAGTCCTTTACTCCCTCAAGAGTATGCTCTGGTTCAGCAGGAATCAGAAGGTGGAAATTCTGGCCATTCTTGGCTATGGCCCTGATCTGCATGAGACGCACCTATTTGTATTGCGCATTTATCCTGGCGGCGGTCGCCGCGGCTGGGTTAATGGCTTTTCGTGGGAATGCTCTGGCGGCCTTGAAGGAATCGTTCAAGGCCGGCGGGCTGCGTTCATTTGAAATCGTTCCCTTGGAGACAGTCTCCGAAACCTCCTCCAACGCCAGCATTGGCGACCTCAACGGCGATGGATATCCGGATGTTGGTCAAAGGGTTAGGCGCTCGCCAGAATTGACCCACGTTTGCTCGCCAGATTTGACCCACCCCAAGGAGCGGGCACACAGTTGGTGAGACCGGCCGTTCGGTTCTTACCACATCCTCTTCCTTTAATCCGATCTACATTATCAGGTAAGGTCAGAAGGTAGGAACCCTCAGGAGGGATCGAGGGTGCCCGGAAGGGGAAATAGACTCCCCTTCGAGGCTTGAGCTTCTGGGAGCAGCCACTCCCATGGGCCCGGATAAAGATTCGCTAAGTCCTGCCAAAAATCAAGCTGCCCGAAGCACTCCCAGAACCCGGAGCGGGCGGCGGCCGGCTCGTCGTCCTCGGCGCCGAGTGTGTTTGTTGAAGGGCTGCGGGCAGGTCTTTCGGCCGCCGCAGCCGCTGGCGCGCTATTGCAGTGAGGTGTGCCAGGCAGAAGCGCGGCGCTGGAGGCAGTGGAAGGCGCGACGACGCTATCGCCAGTCTCCGAACGGCAAGCAGAAGCGGCAGGCCCAGAGCCGTCGTTACCGGGAGCGCCGGAGGGAACGGCAAGCGCAAGAAAGCGCTGTTATCACCGCCGCGAGGGTCATCCCGATCAAATTTTTTTTCGTGCGCGTGTGATCGTCCGGGATGCTATGAGGAGTTCGACCGCACCCGGCGATCGCCCCTGCAACGGTTCTGTTCCCACCCCTGTCGTCACGCGCTGGAACGGGTGCTGGAGCGGGAGCGGCGCTGGCGCGTACGGCGCCTGGAGCATGAGCGGGTAAAGAACTCCCCAGGAGCTTGGCATCCCCTGCGGCGATAAACCCTGCCGAGATCGTCCCAACATATTGCCATCGGTCTTTCCGCTTCGCTAAGTTCAGCCTGCGCACAAGGAGAGGAAGGGGGAGCGAGGCCCGCCGAAGTTCTACCGCTTCGTTCTCTCTTCTTCTTCAATGGGGAGGAATAGCGTGGAGCTGGAATTTCATCAACTCGTACTTCGCTACGAGCGGCTGAAGGTGGTGCGACCGGAACCGGAGCGGCGGCTCCTGGCTTCGCTGGCGGAAGTCGGTCCGCAGGTTCCCATTGTGGTGGTGAAGCAGGCTGCCGATCCGTCAGCTGACGGATTTGTAGTGATCGATGGCTATAAACGGGTCCGGGCCCTGCGCCGTTTGGGTCGAGACACCGTGGCGGCCGGTTGCTGGCCAGGAGAAGAAGCCGAAGCTTTGATCACCACCCGCCTGATGCAGACGGCCGAGCCGGAGACAGCGCTCGAACAGAGTTGGCTCCTGGCCGAGTTGCACGAGCGCTTTGGACTGTGCCTGGAGGAACTGGCCCGGCGCTTCAGCCACTCGGTGAGTTGGGTGAGCCGGCGGCTGGCGCTGGTCCATGAACTCCCCGAGTCCGTTCAGGAGCGAGTCCGCCGGGGCGAGATGGGCGCGCACGGGGCGGCGAAGTATCTGGTTCCGTTGGCGCGCGCCAACCGCGAAGTCTGCCTGGAACTGGTGGAAGGAATCGGCGCAACCCGGCTCTCGAGCCGCGACCTGGGGATCCTCTACACGGCTTATCAGACCGGCAACTGGATGACGCGCCAGCGCCTGCTCGAAGCGCCCTTGGTTTTTCTCAAAAGTTACAAGGAGGCCGAAGGCACTCCCTCCGTCGAGCCGGGTCCTTCCGACAGTCTGCTGACCGACCTGGAGATTCTCGGTTCCACGGCCCGCCGGGCCCGCCGGCGGCTGCGCACGGGCGTCTTGCGGAACCTTCCGGAAAAAGACCGCCAGGATCTGGCCGGCTTGCTCGACCAGTGCCGGCGCGAGATCGAACGTCTGGCCGAACACTTCCACCAGGAGATGGGCCATGCTGGACCAGAGCACGCGAGCGGCGATTCTGAAGCTGCGCGAGCAGGGGCATAGTGTCCGGGGCATTGCGCGGGCCCTGCAGGTGTCGCGGGGCGCGGTGCGGGACGTCCTGCGATCCGGTACCGAGCGAGTGCCCACCCTGGTGCGCTCGGAAAAAGCCACGCCCTACCGCGAGCAGATTCTGGAGCTTTACGCACGGTGTAAAGGAAACTTGGTGCGCGTCTATGAAGAACTTGCGGCGTCGGGACCTCAGTTTTCTTATCAGGCTTTGACCGCCTTCTGTCGTCGCCAGGGCATCGGCCACGAACCCAAGGAACCCGTGGGGGAGTATCATTTTCGCGCCGGCCAGGAGATGCAGCATGACACCAGCCCGCACCGCGCCGAGATCGGCGGCCGCCTACAGCTCGTGCAGACCGCCTCGCTGGTCTACTGCTATTCCCGGATGCTCTTCTTTCAGTTTTTTCCCACCTTCAGCCGCTTCGATTGCAAAGTCTTTCTCACTGAAGCCCTCCAATACCTTCAGGGGGGCTGTGAAACTTGCCCGATTGACAACACTCACTTGGTGGTGTTGAAGGGCACGGGCCGCGACATGGTACCGGTACCGGAGATGGCCGCCTTCGCCGACCGCTACGGCTTCCGCTTCCAGGCTCATGCGATAGGCAACGCCAACCGCTCGGCGCGAGTCGAGCGCAGCTTCCACTATATCGAGACCAACTTCCTGGCGGGCCGCTCCTTCCGCGACTGGGCCGATGCCAACCAGCAGGCGCGCGAGTGGTGCGACAAGGTCAATGCCCGCTTCCGCGACGATCTCAAGGCCAGCCCGCGCGAGTTGTTCGCTGTCGAGCGGTCGTACCTGAAGCCGCTCCCCGTCGGGGTGCCGCCCGTCTATCTCCTCCACCAACGCCTGGTGGATGTGGAAGGGTATGTCTCGGTTGACACCAATCGCTATTCCGTACCGGCCGACCTCATCGGACGCCACGTGGAAGTGCGCCAGACCAAAGATCAGATTGAAATCTATCGCGGGCCGCGCCTCGTGGCCACGCACCCGCGCGTCATCGAGCCCACGGGCCGCAAGCATCGCTTGCCCGAACATCGCTACCCCCTCGGCCCCGCCTCGCCGCGCTCCGATTCGCCCCCGGAAGAAAAACTCCTTCGGGAAAGACTCCCGGAGGCGGGCGATTACCTCCAGGCTCTCAAAAAACGCTCTCCGGGACGTGCCACGCTGGCTCTGCGGCGCTTGCTCCAGTTGGTCAATGACTACCCACGCGCGCCCTTGCTCGAAGCCCTGCGGACCGCCCTCGCCTACGGGTTGTTTGACCTGGAGCGGGTTGAGCGCATGATCCTGCGCAAGCTAGCCCGCGAATACTTCCAGATTCATTCGGGCCACGACGGAGACGACGATGAGTGAGGAGATTCAACAGCTTTTGAAGAACCTCTGCCTGCGCAAGATGGCCGAGATGATCGAAGGGGAACTGGCCGCTGCCCGTAAAACCTCGCCCTCCTATACGGATCTCCTGGCCCGACTGCTGCGCGCCGAGTGGCTCGATCAGCAGGAAAGAAGATTACAGGCACGTATCAAGCACGCCCACTTGCCCGAACAGTGGACTTTGGAGTCCTTCCCCTTCAAGCAGCAACCCGGCGTGTCGCGCCGCCAGATCCGCGAACTCGCCGAACTGGAGTTCATTCCCAAGGCCATCAATGTGGTGTTTATTGGGCCCGCCGGCGTCGGGAAAACTGGACTGGCGTCAGGACTCTTGCTGAAGGCTTTGCAGAACGGCTACCGCGGGCTGTTCATCCGCGCTCAGGACCTGTTCGACGAGATGTACGCTTCCATCGCTGACCGCGCCTCGCGCAAACTCATCCGCCGGTGGGCGCGTCTCGACCTCCTATTGATCGATGAGGTCGGGTATTTAAATCTGCGCCCCGAGCAGACGAACATTTTTTTCAAACTCATGGAGGAGCGCTACCGCCGCAAGGCCACGCTCATCACTACAAACCTTGAGTACGACCAATGGGCACGCTTGCTCGGCAATAAAGACCTGACCGAGGCCCTGCTCAGCCGCTTGCGACACCAGTGCCAAACGATCCACATCAATGGACCTTCCTTGCGTGAGCCCCAAGGCTAATCCCCTCCGGCCCATCATCCGCCCACAGCCATGCCACGAACGCCGATATTGCAGCAACAGACGCATGATTCATTTTTTGTGTTGACAGGAATTGCGGTTAACATCACAATGTAGTACTAATTATGTTGGGCGAATTCGAATACCTGCTGCTCTCTTCAGCCGCCCGCCTGGGCGAAGATGCTTACGGCGCCGCGATCCGCCGCGAGATTGAAATCTCCACGAGGCACCGCTGCTCGCTTGGGGCGCTCTATACGACGTTAGACCGTTTGGAAGCAAAAGGGCTAATCGACACTTGGATGGGTGGGGCTACGCCGCAACGCGGCGGGCGACCCAAGCGAATGGTTCGCTTGACAGCTAAAGGTATGAGGGCGGCGGCTGCCTTCTACGACACTGTGGCTCGGGCTAGCCGTGGCCTGCTTATCCGGTTGTTTCAGGTAACCACTAGCTGTAGTGTAGGAGGGTGCCTCGCCCACCCTTCCCCAAGACGCTCCGGCAGTTTCAGCTCCAGTTCGCCCACGAGGAGGCCTGCCAGCAATACCTGGCCACGTGCCGCTGGCCCGAGGGTTACAAGTGTCCGCGATGCGCCCACACTCGCCGCTACGCGCTGGTGGGACGAAGACGCTGGGAGTGTGCCGCCTGTGGCTACCAAGTCTCGCTGACCTCGCGGACAGTCCTTCACAATACCAAGACCCCGCTGACCCTTTGGTTCTGGGCAGCCTATCTGATGACCACCGACAAACGGGGCGTTTCGGCACTGCTTCTCCAGCACCAGCTTGGGCTTCGGCGCTACGAAACCGCCTGGATGATGCTTCACAAGCTCCGCCGAGCGATGGTTAATGTCGCGCGCGAACCGCTTCGGGGTGAGGTCGAGATCGACGATACCTGGGTCGGCGGCACCCAGGCCGGCCTCCGAGGCAGCCGACAGCTCAAGGGGCGCCGAGCCGCACTCGTCCTGGTCGCCGTGGAGAAACGCGGACAAACCTCGGGGCGCATCCGCATGGCCGTCATCCCCGACTTCAAAGCGACTACCATCAACGACTTCCTCATCCGGAACGTTGCTCCGGGTTCTACGGTCTTCACCGATGGCCTCAAGACCTTCACCGG
>DATDGP010000209.1:0-2413 GCA_036522035.1 Terriglobales bacterium | reverse complement strand
GATAGGCCCGGCACGGGTGCTGTAACACCCGCACCGGGAAGAGCAGCTGTCGTGAACACCGAACAGCCAGTCGTCAATGGCAATGGTAGCAAACCCAACGGGAATGGCGCAGGTGCTTATGCCGAGGGGGCCCGGCAGGGTGCGCCGGGGGCTGTCCAGGTCGCTGATCGATTTCACCTCTTCTAGACCGAAGTTCCCGATGTTCATGGGCAGGAAGCTACTAATTCTCAATGGGATAGGCTCAATATCGGCTGTTGCCTACTGGGTACATCAAACTCGGCAGGGGACCTTCAGGAGGTCGAAGGCGCGCTGTTGAATCGGTGTGGGGGCGGTGACGATTTGGCAGGTTTCCTCGCCCATTCGCACGGTGTTCAGAGCGACCGTGCGGAGGTCCTGTAGGAGAGTCTGAAAGCTGTGTACCGGCAGCCCATCAACAGTACGCTGGCTCCGAGCTTTTCCCTGGGCGGAGGCGGATCGTTGAGCAGGTGCCACGATGGAAGAGCGCAGCGCCTCGCCGGCTGCCGGTTCGTCGTCGTCGAACAACATCGGAGCGAGTGCCTGACGCATATGCCACTCGACGTAATACGCCAGCATGCATAGGAACACGTGCGCACAAACCCGTTCTTCCAGATGATGATGAATGGGTCGGATTTTGAGATCCACGCTCTTCAGGCTGCGAAAGGCGCGCTCGACGTTGGATAACTCCTTATAGTGACGGACCGCTTGCTCACTGGAGGCGGATGCCGTGGGCACGTTGGTACGGATTACATAGATCCCGTCCAAAGCGGCTTCCCGTTGGATGCTCGCCTGGTTGCGTTCATAGCTGAATCCGTTGCTGCGGATGCGATAGTGAAAGTGTTTGGCCATCTTATAATGGCCCAGCGCCTTGCCGATGGCGACAGCGATCCGCTCCGTGCCGCGCAGCGGCCGCTGTTTCCGTTTGGTCGCGGTCTTCAGTTTTTCCAGTTCCTTTTCGGTGGCGGCCAATAGCTCTCCTCGTTTGCGCGAGCGCTCGTCCGCCAAAAGGGGGTTCCGGCAAGCGATGAGGCGCTCGCCGGGAAACGCCGGGTGCGTGATCTCGGCCAAGTCGGTTTGATCGAACAGCGAGAGTTGCAGCACGCCATCGGCCGCCAGTTTCTTGATGGCCGGCGCCCGTAACGCCGTAATCCACTCGATGCCGGCCACCGGCTGGAGGTCCTCGCGAATCCGGGCGCTGGTGAGCATGCCGCGATCTCCCACCAATACCAGTCGCTGCAGGCCAAAACGCTGGCGCAGTTTGACTACCTGCGCGGCCACCGTCTTGGGATCGGCAGTGTTGCCCGGAAAGACTTCGACGGCTACGGGACAACCGGCGGCATTGGTGAGTAAGCCGCAGACGATTTGCGGATTGCCGCTCCGCTCGTCGCGGGAGTGGCCGAAGCGGGCCAGCGGGCAGTGATGACCCTCAAAGTACGTCGAGGTCACGTCGTAGAGCACCAGACAACCATCGGAGAGGTGACGCTTGGCCAGCGCCTGCTCGATGCGCTCCTGACGCGGCAACAACCAGTCCATCGCTTCGTACAAATCATCCGCCGTAGCCGAGGTCAGATGGAGCACGTCGGTCAAGGAACTGGCAGCAGTCTCCTCCTCCAGGCCGCGGGCCGTGGCCAACTTGGAGCGCGGGTCGAGGATCCGGGCGGTAATGAGAGCGGCGATGAGGTCGCGCTCGGGGCAACGGGTGCGCGAGAGCAGATCGTGCACTCCGAGATGGCGCAGGGTGCCGAGGACGGCGGCGACATGTCCATGGGGGAGCGAGCGAACAATCTGGAAGGCTTGCTCGCGGGCGATCAAATCTTCGCCCTTCAGGACGCGGCGCAAGAGGTCGACCTGAGCGGCGGGCCAGGCAGAAAGATTGGCGAGGGTCCGTTTCTGGACCTTGGAGCCGGTTCGAATGGATTCGCGGAGGAGGATAGCGGGAGGGGAGTTGCGATTGGGGACGGACTCGACGTACATGGGTCAATGATACAACAGGTGTGTCGATTATACAAGATAATATATCATATTTACATGGGTACATTAATACACTGTCCAAGACGCCGATCTGCAAAAACATCAAGGTCTTACCAGGAAAATCGCCCGCAAAACGGCGGGAACTTCGGTCTAGGTTGGGACCGACGATCTTAACCGAGTTGACGCCCTTGACCCCCGAGATCCCCTCTTCGATGTTGTCCTCGATGTATTGCGAGAAGTTGAAGACGACGCCGGGCAGTTCGTTGTTGAACTCGGCTTGAATCTGGTTAGTTAATTTCTCTTTGGTCATGCCTCGGGGCCATTCGTCGAGAGGCTTCAGCGGCGCGAATAGTTCGACGTTAGAAAATGGCGAGGCGTCACTCCCGTCGTCTGGGCGTCCGTGCTGCGAAACCACCGTAATGAC
>DATDGP010000208.1:0-2515 GCA_036522035.1 Terriglobales bacterium | reverse complement strand
CTTCACGTCGCGCGCCATGTGCGAGAGGGTGTAACGCTGGCGCGATCGCCGCTCGGGCGTAACGTCTTCGTCGCGGCCAGTAAAGGAAACTGGCTGGAATGCGATGAAGGCTATCTTCTTCGGATTATCCATGGCAAAGCGGATGATGGGACCTACCTGGTCGTTGTTAACCTCGTTGACGAGCGTGGTCACGAGGATGATCTCAATTCCGGCCTCATGCATGTTGTTAATGGCCTGCAGCTTCACGTCAAACAGGTTGCCCACCTTGCGGTGGCTGTTGGCGTCGTTGCCGATGCCGTCAAACTGGAGGTAGGCGTAACGCAGCCCGGCATCGAAGGCCCGGCGGGCAAAGTCCTTGCTCTTGGCAAACTCGATGCCGTTGGTGGCCGCCTGCACGCTGTTGTAACCGAGTTTGCGCGCGTAGCGGACGGCGTCGATGAAGAAGGGCGACATGGTAGGTTCGCCGCCGGAGAACTGCACGCTCATCTGGCGCCGGGGCTTGATCCTAAGGGCGTTGTCCAGGATCTCTCTGATCTCGTCCCAGCCGAGCTCATGCACGAAACCAACCTGGTTGGCGTCCATGAAGCAGGGGTCGCACATCATGTTGCAGCGGTTGGTAAGATCGACGGTCAGAACGCTGCCGCGGCCATGCTTGATGGTACTGGAGCCGTGATTGTGCAGGTCCTTGTCATTGTGGGCGCGGATGTCACGGCCGGGGAAGTTCTTCTCGATCCACTGGAGAAACTTGGAGTCGACGGCCATCATGTCTTCGAAGTGGCCGTGGATGGGGCAATCCTTCACCATCCACACCTGGCCGTCGCGCTCGATGATCCGGGCCTTGATCTCGCCCACCTTCTCGTTGCGAAGCGTGCTCAAGTCCTGCTCGCCGTTTATAATCCGTTCCCGCGCTTCCTTCACACAGGTAGGACACAAGGAATCCGTCTCGCGCGGCCAGCCAAGCTGGGGCCGGGTCTTCTGCCACGACTTCAGCATCGGTTTGTCGGACCACTTGGGCGTAAAAGCCGGGTTCGGCTTGTACTTATTGAAGAACTGGATGCCGTCAAACGCGGCTCCCGCCGTGACGGCGATAGCGCTATCCACGTACTTCATAAGCCGCTGGCCTCTGACTCTGGGCATGTTGTCAACCTCGCTGCGATTAGAATCGCCGCCCTCTGCGGACGACGCCGAGCTGCTCCCCTGGATAGAGAAGACCCCGTTACAACCTGTAGACTCTCAGCATAAAACCCATTTCAAGGGGGCATAACACTTTTTTACCGAACGGCACCATTAAAGGGTTGGACGGCAATAAAATTCACGTGAACGGCAGTCCAGAATCCTCTTAAGAATCAACGCCTTGAGACCTGGGCAGCGGCAATTTCAGCCGGGCGGTACGGCAGTGCTATCATTCACCCGTGAGCCTCAGTTCCGCGATCAAAACCTGTGCCCTGAAGGCCGGCTTCGACATCGCCGGTGTGGCGCCGCTTTCTGGCTTCCAGGATCTCGAATTCGCCCAAACTTGGCTCGAAAAGGGCTACGGCGGCGAGATGGATTACTTGAAGAACCCTAAGCGCACCGACCCACGGCTTATCCTACCATCAGCGCGGTCAATTGTCTGTGTCAGTCTCGTTTACAACACCTCCAGGCTCTATTCAACGGAAGTCGGTCGTCGTAGTCCAGCACCACTGACCAAGGGGAAAAGGAGCCTGGGCGACGGCCCGCGCGCCTGGATTTCCCGTTACGCCTGGGGCCGCGACTACCATGCGATCATGCGCTCACGTCTCGAGCGGCTGCGCGCGGACATTGAAAGTCTGGCGCCGGGCGTCGAGACACGGGCCTTTGTCGACACCGGACCCATCGTGGAGCGCGCCTTTGCACGCCTGTCCGGGATCGGCTGGGTAGGTAAGAACACCTGCTTGATCAATCAGGAAAAGGGTTCTTGGTTCTTTCTGGGCGTCATTTTGACCAGCCTCGATCTCGAGCCCGGGAGCCCTGCCTTCGACCGCTGTGGGTCCTGCCGGCGATGCCTCGATGCCTGCCCCACCGGCGCCCTCGTCGAGCCTTACGTCATGGACGCCTCGCGCTGCATCTCCTACTTCACGATTGAGCTCAAGGCGTCGATTCCGGTCGAGTATCGCGCTTCCATTGGCGCCAACGTCTTCGGGTGCGATATCTGCCAGGATGTGTGCCCTTGGAACGGGCGTGCGTTACCTGCTGTCAGTGGTTCGCTGCCCCAAGTTCGACAGGCAGCGGTGACGGCGCTCGCGGAGTTTCAACCCCAGACGATTGACTTGCCGCGCGACCCTTCCCGGCCACGAATGACGGATCGCGAACTACAAAACGGGCCCCGGCGGACAACTGACGACGAACTGCGGACGCCTCAGCGAGTTTCGAATTTCAAGTTTCGATTTTCGTTATTCAACCCTCGCCTCGAAGATCTCGCTTCCCTTACCGAAGACGAATTTCGCCGAGTGTTCCGTGACTCTCCCATCAAGCGAGCGAAGTATCGCAGCTGGCT
>DATDGP010000207.1:0-38466 GCA_036522035.1 Terriglobales bacterium | reverse complement strand
ATGGTAGTTCTGGGCTAAGACTGCCGTCATCCTTCGCTTGCGGCTTCTCTGGTTCGCACTGACAAACCCAGGCTCCTCCCAAAGGAACAGCGACATTTGGACTCTTGATGATGGGCAGCGTGCTTCAGATGGCCATTTGAGGCACAGGCGGCTGGCAAGGCATTTGAACCGTTAGAACCCAGAGCTGACGGAAAAGTTTCCTGCCGAGTGGCCAGAGGAGGTTATTTCGGGGCGAGCACGTTGATGGCATCAATTAACTCAAGCATCTCACCGCGGCGAGCATTGCTCGCTCTTTGTTGAAGTTAATCGCGACGAGTCCTATAATGGCGCCCGCGAGCAGAAGGCGTTGGAAACTCGCTAGTTACAGCGGCCTGCGGCAGCCGAATTTAGGGGCCTGGTCGAAATTCTCGTATGGGCATCACCTACGAAACCGATAGATGGCTACGGGATACTTACGAGAATCATTGCTTCATTAGCTGGCCACACACACAGAATCCCGATATCACCCAGTGCGCCCAAGCGGTCAGAAAGGCTATCGTCGGAGGACTGGCGTTGTCGTTTCATGACCCCCAAGTCTTTCTCGATGAAAGCGAAATCACGGGGGGAAGCGCTTGGGAAATGCAGCTGCGTCGAGCCCTCTGCAAAAGCATGTCGATGGTGGCCATTTGCTCTCCGATGTACTACCGTCCCGAACACCGTTGGTGCGGCTTGGAATGGGCCGCCATGGAGCACCTGAGTTCGACGCGCCTTCATGGGTGTGACTTCAAGGCGATCATACCGGTCTTGGTGCGAAAGAGCGACCCGCTGCCCCCAATCGTTTCGAAGATCCAGTACATTGACGTCTCAAGGGTAACGCTGCAAGGCCGTCGTTATTTTGCGTACCCGGAGTTCCGCCGAAAAATTAACGACATTGTAGTTCGAATTGAACAGATTGCCGAGGAATTGTGGCGCGGCCAGCGTAAGGCGGATTGTGACGTGTTTCAGTTCCCGACCGAATCCGCATTTTCAGATTACAGCGATCCGGCCCAACGCTTTCCGCTGGTAAGCTAGTGGCTATGGCTTTACCTTCCTCCGAGCCTGGGAAGATCATCACCTTCTATTCCTATAAGGGCGGGACCGGGCGGTCCATGGCCCTCGCCAATGTTGCTTGCCTTCTGTCGAAGCGTCTGGCCAAGACATCGCAGAGAGTTCTGGTGATGGATTGGGACTTGGAAGCGCCCGGACTCCATCGCTTCTTTTCCGCAAAATCAGATCTGCCGGAGTATGAGAGCCATCCCGGAGTCATGAACTATTTCTGTTCGCTGCGCGAGATGCTCAATGCCAGCTCGGATCTGTGCGGCCAATTGGCGACACCCGAAGGATGGCGGGTCTTGAATCAGAAACTGCCGCTGGATGACTACTTAATTCCGGATGTTGTCTCGGGCGTGGATTTCATGCGCGCCGGCCGCTTCGATTCTGAATATCCAAAGCTAGTCGGGTCATTCAACTGGATTGAGTTCTTCGAGCTATACGGCGCCGCGCTCCGCTCCTTCCGCGAACTCTTGGCGAGGACGTTCGCTTACACGTTGGTCGATTCCCGCACCGGCTTGACCGACGTAAGCGGCATCTGCACCACTCTGCTGCCGGAGAAGCTGGTGGGCGTTTTCACGCCCAACAGGCAGAGCCTCCACGGCCTTCGCGATCTGGTATCGCAAGCCATCGAGTACCGGCGAAAGTCCGACGACTTCCGGCCGCTCTCCGTGTTCCCGCTTCCCAGCCGTGTGGAAAACGCGGAGAAGGATCTTCGCGAACATTGGCGCAAGGACTACCAAGACCAGTTTCAGACGCTCTTCAGCAAACTGCACGAGGCGGAGCAATGCGATCTGACCGACTACTTCAATGAGGTTTTGCTCCCGCACGTCAGCTATTACGCCTATGGCGAAAACATCGCCGTACTTCAAGAGCGGTCGGACGCAATCTCGCTCAGCGCCGCTTACCAGCGGTTCTTCGGGCGCTTGATGAACTTCGACTTCGCTTGGGAGATTCCGGAGCCCGAGGAGCCCGTTGCTGCAATTGCGTCCCCTCCTTTAGCGCGGAAAATCGCGGACAAGTACGACGCTTTCTTGAGCTATGCCCATGACGACGCTAAGGCTGTGGAACAAGTGGACTCCCAGCTCCGCAATCAGGGAGTCAAGACCTTCTTCGATCCCCGAGACATCGCGCCGGGCGAGGATTGGGAGGCCGGAACGTCTGCCGCCATGGCCGCAAGCAAGGCCATCGTCGTATTCGTTGGGCCGAGTGGCAGCGGTCCCTGGCAAAACCAGGAATCCCTCGCCGCCCTTGAGACGTACGCCAAAGACGTGTCCAAGCGGATCATTCCTGTTCTGTTACCGAAAGCCCCGAGCTCAGAGAAGCTCCGACTGCCCAATTTCCTAGGCAACGTCCAGTGGGTTGATCTCAGGGGAGGCCTGACAAACACACAAGGGATGCTCAACTTGATCTGGGCACTCACGGGTGTACGCCCTAGCCTCTTGAAGCAATCGTCGAGGCGCCGATGGCTATTGGGTGCGGCTGCCTTAATTGCCCTGGCCGTCGGAGGGTTCTTTGGCGTAAGGTCGCTGGATTACAGGGGCTACATAGGAGCCATCGCGAAATATCGAAAGCTGCTGCAGCAGAATCCTAATGACGCTGCTGCTCGCATCCAACTCGTCGCTGCGCTGAGGAGTTGGGGCAGAACGGATGAGGCGGTGTCTGAGTTTGATCGGCTGAGCCCGTCTGCTGCTACAAGATCGGACTCAGACGCCGAGATGATTTTGTCGGATCTCGTGTTTTGGTTCCACGGCAACCATGATTTAAATCGCGCCATCAAAGCCGCTAGGTTGCTCGTAGCCTCCGACCAGAGTAATTCCGAACATCGCAAAATCCTGGCCCAAGTTTTGGAAGAAAAGGGAGACCTGCAAGGCGCACTAGACGAATTCCGGGCCGCGAGCAAACTGGCCCCGGATGACAAAGATGATCTTGCTGGGATTCAGAGGATATCGGACGAATTGAAGAAAAAAAATCAGTAAGGTGGACTATATGTTCGATGACCGAGCGTCGGGTATCCCACCGCGAGGAGACGGATGCCAGCGTCAAATTCTCAACGCAAGACATGGAAGACGGAGCTGTATCTCGCACCTCCGCAGCACCTCGAATCGGCTGCTTGTGGCGCAAACGTAACCTGACTGAATTGCGATGTCCAACAACTTCTCGTCCGCGTGATAGTCCTAGGAGGAATAAGAGACGAACATAGCGCTCGACCAAGTAGATCGCGCCGCTCGACGCCTCAGTTGGGGAAGAAGCCTTTCTTCCGGGACAGATTCGCTTGCCAAGTGTGCCGCGGATTACAGCCTACGCAAGACAACGAGTGATCAAGTCCCAAGGTGGCATGGTGGTAGGAAGGAGCTGTGGTCAACCCGGCAAATTTTCGTGAAAGTGTCTACCGATGAAGCACTTGAGCCGTCGTTATCTGGGTTAGGTCAGTACTTCCTGGCACGATGCTACATAGCTCCGAAGCAATTTTCTCAACTAAGAGTGAAATTACGATTCGACTTGGCGCTGTCTGATATTCCTGGCAGGAATATCACGCGGACGAGAAGTTGTTGGACACGACTGCAGGAATGAAGCACTACATCACCAGCCCTGCGAAGTTTTAGCAGTCACGAATAAGGTGCAATATGCGAAATGCTATTTCGCCCCAGCCTACGACGGACAGTGAATCGTTGAATGATTGCAGCGATCCCTCCAACGCCGATCTCTCGGTCGTCCTTCCGTTCCAATCACCAAGGGGCCGGGTTGAACTCGCGGACCAACGTTGCCGTAGGCAACTCGTCAGCACCAAAGAATTGTCGGAGATTTGGGGCGTCCCGGAAAGCACTCTGCGCTACTGGCGCTGTGCAGAGATCGGCCCTACCTACGTGAAATTGGGAGGACGGATCAAGTATGATCTTGCTGACGTAGAACGTTACGTCAGAGCCAAAAAGCGAATGCCGTCCGTCCGTGCGGGCACATGGAGGCTAGAGCAATGGCTCTGCACAAACGAGGCGGGATCTACCATTACCATTGTTGGGTCGACAGTACGCGCTACCGTGGATCTACCAAGAAAGCTAACCTTGCGGCGGCCCGGCGAGTTGAATCGCTGCTGCTCGCCCAAGCCGAAGAGAAAGGAGACGTGGTTCTCAGAAAGCGCAGCCCGCTGTTGCGTGATTTCAAGATCCGGTTTTTTGAATGGGTAGAAGGCAATACGACACTCAAGCAAAAGACTAAGGACTATTACGAAAACGGCTGGCGGTTGCTTGAAGGGACCGACGTAGCAGCGATGAGGCTCAATGCGATCACCAAGGATGATGCTGACCGGCTCACTTTCCCAGGTGGTCCGTCAAATCACAACAATGCCTTGCGCACGCTGCGACGGATGCTAGGAAAAGCCGAGGAATGGAACATCATCAAGGCTTCTCCAAAGATCAAACTCATGCAGGAGCACGCACGGGAGCGAGTCATTGACGCCGAAATCGAAGCCAAGCTTTTGCCTTTCTGCAAACAGCCGCTTCGCGATGTGTTGATGATCATGCGCGATTCCGGGATGCGAAACCAGAAGGAAGTTTTCCGAATGCGATGGGAGCACTTGGACTGGGCCAACAAACGATATTTCGTCTACGAGAGCAAATCGCCGAAGGGACGGAGATTCGTGCCAATCAGTCCGCGCGTTCGCCAGGCACTTCTAGCGCGATACTCGGAGCAGAAGGAAGGATGGATCTTTCCTTCCAAGCGCGCGGTGAGCGGGCATTTGACAACGGTCGCCAAGCAGTTCGAGAAAGCCAGGAAGGGGGCTGGGTTGCCAAACGACCTCGTCCTCTACTGCGCGCGTCATGGCTTTGGAACTGAGATGTACAGGGCGACCAAGAACCTGTTTGCGGTCATGAACGTTATGGGACACACGACCGTGAGCACAACAATGAAGTACCAACACCAAAATATCGATGAAGTGGCCGCAGTGGCCAGCCATCGAGTGCAGTAAGGACACAAAAAGGACACAATCCGTGGGACGAGGTTTAGACCAAAGCCGCCAAGTGCTTGAAAAGATTGGTGAGCGCGGAAGGAATCGAACCTTCAACCTACTGATTAAGAGTCAGTTGCTCTGCCAGTTGAGCTACGCGCCCTTTTGTGATGGAAGAGACAGTAGCGGCTTCCAGGAGGACGATCCTAATTTTAACACACGCCAGGTTAGAGCCTCTTGGCACGAGTTTAAGCTCGCCGGGAGTTTCCGGCGTGTTATCTTCAACCATGTTCGATCAGGGTTCTTCCTCGGGGCCGCCGCAATTCGGTACAGCGGAATACAAAGACACTCTCTCCGCCGACACATGTAGAGTATGCCGCCAGCCTCTGCCGGGCGTTTTCTACCGCGCCAATCGCGCGATGGTCTGCGTCTCCTGCGCTGACCGAATTCGCCGAGAAGGGCCTAATGATAGCCACGCCGCCTTCATCCGCGGCCTCGTCTTTGGAACCGGCGGTTTCGTTCTCGGGCTGATCCTCTACGCGGGCTTTACCATCATCACGGACATTCAGATTGGCTTCATGTCCCTGGGAGTGGGCTGGATAGTCGGCAAAGCAGTTCTGCTCGGTTCCGGAGGAATAGGCGGACGGCGGTATCAGATTGCAGCCGTGCTCCTGACTTACGCCGCCGTTTCGATTGCCTTCGTGCCGATTGCTTTTCATTACGTCGGCAAGCAAAGAACGGCCGAGACACAACAGAACGCACCAGGAAACCAGAGCAGCGCGACTGGCCAGCAAGACCCAGCGTCGTCGGGTCCAGACACCTCGGAGAAGACGCGCCACGCCCCTGGTCTGGTGACTGTCATTGGGAGAATGGTTCTCCTCGGGCTGGCGTCACCCTTCCTGGAATTGCAAACGGGAATATCTGGGGTGATCGGGTTCGTGATTCTGTTGGTGGGCATGCAGTTTGCCTGGAAGATGACAGGCGGGCGTCCCAAAATCGCGCTGAACGGCCCATTCGACAACTCCAAGTCCGCGCCAGCGACCTGAGCATCCCGGATTCCCAAGCGGCGTAAGATAGGAAGACGGATCATAACTGTCTCGTGCCTGACCTGTCTTCAGATTCGCCGCAACGCTGCCCTCGCTGTCAACGTGTGCTTACGCCGGGAGCGCTGGCCTGTGATTACTGTCACGCCCTGGTGCACGCCCCGGACATGGAGCATTTGGCCGCGGAAGCGCGCGGGCTGGAGGCGCAGAGTCGGCTGACGGAAGCACGCGATCGATGGGTTCAAATTCTGCCTTTATTGCCTGCCGACTCCAAGCAGGCCGAGTGGATTCGCGACCACGCGCGGCAGCTCGAAACCGCAGCTCCGGCGGCGCAACGTCCACAGGCTCCCGGAACGGGCAGCAAATGGGCCAAGCGGCTGGCGCCGCTGGGCCCTCTGGCTCTGGTGCTGGCGAAATTCAAGACTCTTCTATTCGCGATCTTGAAGCTCAAATTCCTTTTCAGCTTTGCTTCCTTCATTGGACTCTACTGGGTGCTGTGGGGACCGAGGTTCGGCATTGGCTTTGCTGCCCTGGTGTTGATCCACGAGATGGGCCATTACATTGACATCAAGCGTCGCGGCTTGCCGGCGGACATGCCTATGTTTCTTCCCGGCTTAGGAGCGTACGTCCGTTGGAACGGCATGGGCGTTTCGACGGAGACTCGCGCCGCGGTTGCTCTCGCTGGACCCCTCGCCGGATTGCTGGCGGCAGCCGTATGCGCTCTTATCTGGCAGCAGACGGGCAATGCATTCTGGGCGGCCCTGGCCCGGGTTGGAGCCTGGTTCAACGCGCTCAATCTTATTCCTGTCTGGATTTTTGACGGCGCCCAAGCAGCGCGGCCGTTACGCAAGGCCGAGTCTGTCCTCTTGCTTGCCATCAGCGTAGCGCTTGGCTATGCCACCCACGAACCTATTTTCTACTTCGTGGGTGCGGGAACGCTGTGGGTGCTCTTGAGCCCTTACCTCGTAAGACGGTCCCAAGCTCAGATCGCCGGCGGTGTCGGCTCCGGGCAGAATGTTCCCATGGCCGGAGGCCTAGCTGGTCCCGATGATATCGCCATGCCCCGCCAAGAGAGCCACGGCATCGCCGCCTACTACCTGGCCGTGCTTGCAGGGCTGGCTATCATCTTGTGGTGGGTGCCGGGACACGGCAACGGCCTTCGCTAAAAGCACGACCAGACAGTCGCTATCTTAAAACACTCTTGAGAAGACCTTGTTTGAGCGCCTTGCGAAAAGTCTGATAGTCCCGTTCGGTCTGGCCTGCATAGCTGACGGCGAACCGCAAGAGCGCGCGTTCGGCTTTCCCTGAGCGCCCCAGGTAGCTCGAAAGGGCGACGGGCTCGCCAGCCCGAGCGTGTCCCTTAGCCAGTAATTCCGCGCAAACGCGGCTGTACTCCGCCAGACGTCGCCCGTTGAGGCGGTCCGGCTCGATCGAGCTCTTGTGATCGTTCAGCTGGCGGACCAGGAAGTCGCGACCGTCAAGAGTGCACCAACCTAGAAGAATGTCGGAAAACACCTGCATGGCGCGCTGTCCCAGAACCACGCGCTGTCCTTGATGCCGCGACGCGCTGCGATCTTTGTAGTAGGGAGCATAGGCACACGCTGGTTCTTCCTTGATCTGAAGAAACAACGGATCTTCCGTGTCATGCCCGAACAAGAGCACTACGTAGTCGCGTGTGCCCACACTGCCTGTGCCGACGACCTTGAAGCCGACATCAGCGGGCCGGTAGCGATCCAAGATCATCTGATGGTCGGGAGAAAGAGTCTGGCGGTATGCGGGCAACGCCGCAAGCACCGCTTTGCGGTTCTCCGGGTTGAGTTCCCAGATCAGGTTGATTTCGCGAACAAAGTGATAGCCGCTCTTGGCTTTGCCGCGCGTAAGCTTTTTGAGATTCGCCAGCGGACTGGAGCGCTCCGCTTCCTTGAGGGCTCCACGAATCAGTGGGTCGCTATGACTCCTGAGTGCCCGGTGGCGTGCTACTTCGAGTGCCGGCATCTGCGCAAAAGCGTGGATCCACGACGCGTACTCGTCCAGAAAAAGACGCGCTGCCTCCTTGCAGGCGGCGTCGCTGTCGCCGGCGACGCGGCCGGCCAGCACAATGCTGGTCGCACAACGCTTGACGTCCCACTCCCAGGGGCCACGCGTTGTCTCGTCGAAATCATTGATGTCGAGAACAATGTCGGAGCCCTGGGTGGCGTAGAAACCAAAGTTCTTCAAATGCGCGTCACCGCAGAGCTGGGTCTCGATGCCGGTATTTCCGGCGGCTCCCAAGTCCGCGGCCATGATCTCTACTGCTCCGCGAAAGAACGCGAATGGCGAAAGACTCATACGCGTGAATTTGATAGGCACCAGCTTGACGACGTGGTCCTTGCATCCGCCGCGCACCATGTCAAGGGGATCGAACGTCCGGCGCGCGATTTCACCGAGCGAAACCCGCGGCATGCGCTTCCGTCGGGCAACGCCGAACTCTTCGGCCTGTTTGCGAGTCAGCATGGCCTTCAAAGCCTAGAGATTGGGCGCGCGAACGTCAAGCGAACACCAAGACGGCAGCAGATCGGATTCGCTCGGTGTCCAATCTGGGCGAGGAGGTGAACATGTTGCAAGGAGACCAAGAAAGCATTCAATGGGACCCCCGTTTTATTCAGCCGATGCCATCACCGTTCATGAAGATCTACAGGATGAGTTCATCCAAACTCTATCGGGCTGTGATGGTTGCTGGTCCGGAGATTCGACTATTCCTGCGCTCGCGGATACTATCGATAGCCAGTCTCGGAAAGGATCCGAAAGATGCGAGACAAAGCGACTTCTTTTTGTTTAGCCCTGTTGCTGGTCAGCACACCAGGCGGTGCCAACCAAGGCCCGGGTTGTGGCAATCGCCTCCGCCTCAACCAGATTCAAGTCATCGGCAGTCACAACAGCTATCACGCGGGCATGGGATCGCACGAGATGGAGTTGCTACGCCTCCGCAATCCCAAAGCCGCCGAAGCTCTCAGCTACGCGCATCCGCCGCTCGACATTCAGCTCAATCGGGGAATTCGTCAGATCGAGCTAGACATCTACGCCGATTCGACCGGTGGCCGGTATTCTCACCCTGCGTGGCCACGGATGATGGCCGCAGCCAAGATGCCGCTCGATCCCGACTTCGATCCTCAGCACCTCTTCGACCGTCCGGGCTTCAAGGTGATGCATGTTCAAGACCTCGACTACCGCAGCAACTGCCAGCCTTTCGTCGAATGCCTCGGGATCGTACGTCGCTGGTCGCACGCCCACCCCGGGCATCTTCCTATCTTCATCCTGATCGAGACCAAAGAGAGCAAAGAGCGCGATTACATGACCCCGCCGGAGCCGTTCACGCCAGAAGTCTTCGATGCCCTCGACGCCGAACTTCTCAGCGTCTTCCCCATGACCGAGATCATTACACCGGACCAGATTCGAGGCCATCACTCCACTCTGGAACAAGCGGTGTTGAGCGACGGCTGGCCTTGTCTGGAGCAGTCGCGTGGCAAGGTGATCTTTCTCATGGACCAGCGTAAGGCGGGCCCCGCTTACCTGAAAGGCCATCCGGCTTTGCGCAACCGCATCATCTTTACCAATGCCGAGCCCGGGGAACCTGACGCCGCCTTCGTCGAGGTGAATGATCCTCTGGCCGACAGGCATGCAATTCCCGAGCTGATCAAGAAGGGCTACATCGTGCGCACCCGTGCTGATGCCGATCTGCACGAGGCCATGAACAACGACACCCGTATGCGCGACGCCGCCTTGGCGAGCGGCGCACAGATGATCAGCACCGACTTCCCCTTCACTGAAAAGGCTCCGACCGGATACGCGGTCCGGTTTCCTGAGGAAGGTGTTTCGCGCTGCAATCCGATGACCGCCTTTGCCGAGTGCAATTCTGCTGCTCTAGAATCCTCCCCGGCCGGTTCGGCCAATGCCAAATAAACGTGGCAAGAAAGCTCCGTTGGCCGGTCGTAAGTCCCTGATTATTAACCACCTATTCACCCCCTGGTTTTATTCACCAAGAATTCACACCACGCTTGCCGTCCTTTAACCTCCAGCTGCTACAAAAGTGGTGCATGTGGGAAAAGTGTTTTGACACAGTCATCATCTCTGACCTGCATCTGGGCTCAGACGTCAGCCGGGCCGGCGACGCATTGGATTTCCTTCAATCTGTTACCTTCCGGCGCCTGGTCCTGCTGGGCGACATCTTCGCTGACCTCAACTTCCGACGCCTGACCAAAGAGCACTGGAAGTTTCTCGGCTACATCCGCAAGCTCTCCAATCCCAAGCACGACGTCGAGGTGGTCTGGGTGGAAGGCAATCACGATCACGGGCTGACCGAAGTGATGTCGCATCTGGTCGGCATACCGGTGTATCAGGAATACGAGTGGACCTACGCCAGCAAAAAGCATTTGGCGATCCACGGCCATCAGTTCGACAGCTTTGCCATCAACAATCACCAGATCAGCGCTATTGCGCAATGGTTCTTTCTGCTGCTGCAGAAGCTGGATTCCCGCAACAAACGGCTTGCCCGCTACCTCGACCGTCTTAACACACGATGGTTGCGCCTTTCAGCGCAGGTAGCTCAAGGCGCGCTCAGCTATGCAAAACCTGGCAGAGCTGAGCGCATTTTCTGCGGTCACACCCACGTGCCGTTGGGCATGGAACATGATGGCGTTGAGTACTACAACTCCGGCGCCTGGGTGGACCGGCGCTGCACGTATATCACCATCGATCAGGAAGGAGTCGCGATCCATGAATATGTTCCCGAGTCAGCTGACGGTCGTCATACCAGCCAAGAACGAGTCGCGTCTGCTGCCGAACCTACTGGAGTCGCTGTGCCGGCAGGACTATCCGCTCATGCGGTCTACGAAGGTGTTCCTGGCGGACGCTGGATCGACTGACGGCACGCCGCAAATCGCTATGTCGTTCGCCGGCCGTCTCGAGATCGAAGTGATCCCCGGCGGTCTGCCCTCGGTGGGCCGCAATGCTGGCGCCCGCCGGGCGCAAACTCCTTACGTCCTGTTCATCGACGCCGACATGGAGTTGAAAGACTCCACGCTGGTCCGACGGGCCGTATGTTTGGCTCGGCGACGCAGTCTGCACTGCGTGACGACCAACATCTGGTGCAGCAATGGCCGCCTGCGCGATCAGGCGCTTTACCTGTGCAACAACCTGGCGCAATACGGCTCTCTGCTGGTGCGTCCGTTCAGCACGGGAATGTTTATGTTGTTCGAGAAACGCACTTTTGACCGTCTCGGGGGGTTCCACGAAGGCGCCCTATATGCGGAAGACTATCTGCTCAGCAAGAAGGTAGCCAATCACAGGTTTGGCGTGGTGCGCGGACGCATTCACACCACCAATCGCCGCTTCCGCAACATGGGCAGCATCAAGATTGCTGGGTTGTTCCTGAAGACAATGTTCAACACGTGGAACGACAATTATTTCCTTCATGATCAGGGTTACTGGCGGCAAAAGGTCTAAAATCCAATTCGGAAATGGATAACGGACCCAGCGCAAAACCCAATCACCACTTCCCTGCCGGCTTCGTGTGGGGCGTCGCAAGTTCTTCGCATCAGGTCGAAGGCGGCAATCTGAACAACCAATGGTCCGCGTGGGAGCAGAAGGGACGCATCAAGTCGGGAGACCACGTCGGGCTTGCCTGTGACTGGTGGCACAACGCCGAGCAGGATTTCGATCGCGCGCGGGAGCTGGGCGTCAACGCGCTACGTCTCTCGCTCGAATGGAGCCGCATCGAGCCCGTAGAAGGACGCTGGGACCTGATAGCCCTCGAGCGCTATCGCGCGATGCTCAAAGGTCTGCGACAGCGCGGCATGCGGCCTTTCGTCACGCTGCACCACTTCACCAATCCTCTATGGTTTGAAGCCAAGGGGGCCTTCTTGGCGCGGGATTCGGTTCGTCTCTTTGAACGCTATGCCCGCCACGTGCTCGAAGCGCTGGGAGATCTCTGTACCGACTGGACCACTTTCAACGAACCCAACGTCTACGCCGCGCTGGGGTATTTCCTAGGCGAGTTTCCTCCCGGTCGCAGGGGACACTTTATTCAGGCGGCGCGGGTGACACGCAACTTGTGCCTCGCCCATGCGGCAGCATATCGCGTTCTGCATACCCTGCAGGCGGACGCCAACGTGGGCTGGGCGCAGCACTTTGTCGTCTTCAAGCCGCGCCGTCCCAAATCTGCGGTGGACCGCTGGCTGGCGGAATTTGTCGATCGCCGTTTCAACGACAACTTTGCCGAGGGCATCCTCGAAGGGCGAGCGCCCTTCCCCCTCAACAAGTTCGGCCAGCGACTTGACGAGGTCCAAGGCACCTGCGATTACATCGGCATCAACTATTACAGCCGCTTGCGCGCCGGGCTGGCTCTCCATAGTCCGCGCACATTGTTTTTCCAGCTCACCGTGCCTCCGCATAAACCCCAAGGCGATAGCGGTGTGGAAATCCCTTACGGTGAGGCCTATCCGAAGGGGCTGCGCCGGGCTGCCAGTCGCTTCGCGGCCTACAAAAAGCCCATTTACATCCTTGAAAATGGAGTGCCCGACCGCGAAGACCGCATTCGTCCCTGGCTGATGAAGCGCGCTGTCAAGCAGATGCGCAAGCTCCTAGCCGACGGGGTGGACCTTCGCGGCTATTTCCACTGGAGCCTCACCGACAATTTCGAATGGAACGAAGGTTGGCACCTGCGCTTCGGTTTGATCGAGCTCGATCCCGAGACTCAGGCGCGACGCGCTCGTCCGAGCGCCGAGCTTTACGCCGAGATCATCCGCGAGAGCAGAAACGGGCATGGTAGGAACTAGTGGACTGTAACAGCTGAACTGGGAGTAATGCGACGGGTAGGGTCAAAGTAGCGCCATTTCACTGTCTTGGGAGCGTTGTTGTAGTGCCGGATGTACTTCATGAGCTTTCTTCGCAAGTCGGGCACCGAGGTGAATACACCGCGCGCAATGACGTCGCGCTCGATCTTGGAAAACCAGAGCTCGATCTGGTTGAGCCACGAGGAGTAGGTGGGAGTGAAATGCAAGTGAACCTTCGGATGTCGAGCCAGAAAGTCGTCGACTTGTCCGGTCTTATGGGCGGAGAGGTTGTCGGCAATCACGTGGATCTCTTTGCCACGCGGCTGGTTGACGACGATGTCCGCCAGGAAGGCGACGAACTCCGCAGAAGTGTGACGCAGGGCCGTTTTGCCGAGCACCTCGCCGGTCTTGGTGTCGAACGCCGCGTACAGGGACAGCGTGCCGTGCCGAAAGTACTCAAAGCCATGCCGCTCGGCGCGTCCCGGCGAGAGTGGCAACACCGGATCCTTGCGGTCGAGTGCCTGAATCGCCGTCTTTTCATCCACACAGAACACTGCCGCATGGGCTGGCGGGTTCAGATACAGCCCAATGATGTCGGCGGCCTTCTGCTCAAAGTCCGGATCGTTGGTGGCCATGTAGCGGTCCAGCCGCTGGGGCTGGAGTCCGTGCTTGGCCCACACCCGCGCCACCATCATGTGACTGACCTGGAGCTGCGTTCCCAGCCTGCGCGTGCTCCACTGCGTCGTCCCGTCCGGCGGCGTACGCTTGAGCGTCCATTGCAAAATGCGCGCCTCCAGGGCAGGGGTCAGCGTGCTGGCCTCTTGGCCAGCGTGCCTGCTGAACAGCCCGGCCAGCCGCTCTTCCCGAAATCGTTTGCTCCAGCGACTGATAAACGCACAATTGCAGTCCAGTTTGTCGCGAATCGCGGCCCAGGTATGGTTTGCCGCCAGCAACAACATCAACCGCGCCCGTCGCGCGTCATCGGCACGCCCGCTACGGCTCGCCGCTCGCTGGTTGAGTTCCCAACGTTCCGAATCCGTAAGCACGATGGTGTTCTCCATGAACACCATCATAATACCGTTTCAGTTGTTACAGTACACTAGTCAGGGGAAGCCCAGCGAGCGCGGCGCCTACGCGGACGAAGACGCCGCTTACGACTATCTCACGACCAGCCTGGAGACGGCGCCCAACCGCATCATCGTTCTTGGACGATCGGTAGGCAGCGGGCCAGCGGTCCATCTAGCTGCGCGACAGCCGGTGGCCGGACTGATCCTCGAGAGCGCATTTGTGTCCGCCTTCCGCGTGGTTACGCGGATTCCGCTTCTGCCTTTTGACAAGTTTCCGAACTTCAAGATAATTGGTCGCGTCCGCTGCCCGGTCATGATTGTGCATGGCAGCAAGGATAGCGTGATCGGCCTTTGGCATGGGCGCCGGCTCTTTGCTCTGGCAAATCAGCCCAAGCGGTTTTTCCTGGTCGAAGGCGCGGACCACAACGACGTCGAAAGGGTCGCGGGCGCGAGCTATGTCAAGGCAATTCAGACCTTTGCGGAATCGCTCGGGGATAGCTCGCAAGGGGCCCCAGCAGACATATAGCTCGTAGTTTCATTCGTTAAAGGTTGTTATACTCTGTCGCTGACTCTCGAGGAGCTAACCATGGAGTCGATCGTCATGCGGTGCTTTGTCGCCTTGAGCATCCTTTTCATTCATGTGGCAACTGGAGTCGCGCAGACAGGCTCTACAGCACAAGCGCCTTCTCAAAACAACACCACGAGACCGGTGCGGACCCAAGACACGTTCCGGACGACCACGCGCCTGGTGGTGCTCGATGTTGTCGCCACCGACGACAAGGGCAACCCCGTCAAGGACCTGAAGGCCGACGACTTCACGGTGACCGAGGACGGAGTGGCTCAGGAAGTCATCGACTTCAGTTTTCACGCGCCGGGCTCCATAACTACCACCTCGACTCAGCCGAACGTCATCAGTAACGTGCCGCAATACATTGGACAGAGCTGCCTGAACATCATTCTTCTCGACGCCATTAACACCGACTTTTCCAATCACGCCTATGCCCAGGATCAATTGGTGAAATATCTGGACAGCGGACCCGCTATCCAACCCACCGCCGTGTACGCACTTGAAGGTAATCTGAAACTGCTGCACGACTTCACCACCGACCCCAAGCCATTGCGCGAAGTGCTGGCACACTACAAATCGCTCGGCCCGACTCATTTGCCGACAGTCGAGGCGGCGGCTTCGCCGTTCGGCCATCGGGGCACGTTCCAGCCAGTGCACCAGGGACGGGCCGCGGCTTTTTACGCCATGTCATCTCTGGCCGAGAGCCTGCGCGGCTACCCAGGCCGCAAGAACCTGATCTGGATCTCCGACGGATTTCCGCTGAACCTTTTTCCTGACGCCATGATGGGAGACGGAGTGATGGTGATCGAGGACTTTTCCCTCGTCATGGAGAAGATCGCCGACGACCTAATGACCGCGCAGGTCGCTGTCTACCCCATCAGCGCCGCCGGTGTCTCCATGAACAGCCAGTTTGACGCCCATAGCGCCATGGCGGGCCTGGCTGAGCGCACCGGTGGTAAGACCTTCTTCAACCGCAACGACCTTGAGGTGGGCGTGCGCACCAGCATCGACGACGGCTCAACCTATTACACCCTGGAGTACTACCCGCAGAACAAGAAGTGGGACGACAAGTTCCGGCATATAGGCGTGAAGGTCACCCGGACCGGCCTGAAGCTGCAACACCGCGACGGTTATTATGGGTCGAGCCCCAGCATCCCCTACGGTGACAACGTCGTGGACCATCAGCTGAGCGACGCCATGAGCATCAACGCCCCGTCAGCGACGGGCGTGGTTTTCCAAGCGGCCGTCGTGCCGCCTTCCGCCGCCACGCAAAACCGCGTCGTGGTGAACTTTGCCGTCGACCCGCATGGCCTGGCATTCCAGCACGGCGCTGACGACTTCGAACATGCTTCATTGAGTTGCCTGGTGTGGGCCTACTCAGGGAAAGGTGATCCCACGCGGGCCGAAGGTACTAGCAACGCCGCTTTAAATCAGGAGCAGTTCCATCAAGTGCAGCAGAGTTACTTTCCGTGCCGACGCGCGCTCGACCTCAAACCCGGACACTACACCTTGCGTCTCGGAGTTATAGACATGAATACGAGCCTGTTGGGAACGGCTATAACTCAGGTTACTGTGCCCTAGCAGCCAGTGGTAATCGGGTCCTTGAAGGACTGGAGTCGGGCTGGACGCTCTCCTTCCGTACCGTGCTTCCCTGGGATTCGTTACAATGTGGCGGCCCTTACGACACACTCGAAGCAGCGTGAGGTAAGCAGCCGGAGTATCCTCTTGCGATCAGGCCTCCGATGACTCCAGATTCGCCGCAATCTCTTCCCATTCCATCACGCGCTCTTCCAAGTCCGCCTTGGCGCGATTGAGCACATTATTCTGCCGCTGCGTCTCTCCGGCGCTGATAAACCTCTGGAGCGCCGTTTGCGACTGAATGATGACGGCTTCCAGCCGCGAAATTTCATCTTCCAGCTCCTCCACACGTTCTTTCATCTGTTTGAGTTTGAGCGGATTGAGGCGCTTCTTTTCCGGTTCAGGAACTGCTTCGGGCGGGACTTCAGCGGCCGGCGCCGTCGGCGGGCTGCTAAGCGATGCTCCCGCGCCGTTGCCCAAAAAGCTCAGGTCGGGCGCGACGCCGGCTTTTCCTTGCTTGCGCCACAGGTAGTCTTCATAGTTGCCGGGAAAGATCTCCACCCGTCCGTCGCCGATCTCGAATACGCGCGTGGCGAGCTTGTCGATGAAGTAGCGGTCGTGAGAGACGAAAACGACCGTTCCCGTGAACTTCTGCAGAGACGCGAGCAGCACGTCCTTGGCGCGAAGGTCCAGGTGGTTGGTGGGCTCGTCCAGAAGTAGGAAGTTTGATGGATGCAACAACATTCGCGCCAGAGCGTAACGGTTGCGCTCGCCGCCAGAGAGCACACCCACGGCCTTGAACACTTCATCTTCGGAGAAGAGAAAACAGCCCAGAAGATTGCGCAACTCGGTTTGCGTGGAGCGCGGAGCCACAGCAAACAGATCGTCGAGCATGCGAGCCTGGGGATCAAGAGCCTTGTATTGGTCCTGGGCAAAGTAGTCCACGTCGACGTTGTGTCCTAGACGAATCCCGCCCTTCGACACGGGCTCGATTCCCGCCAGCAGTTTGATCAGCGTGGACTTGCCAGCGCCGTTCACGCCTACGAGAGCGATTCGGTCGCCGCGCTCGATCACGAATTCCACTCCGCCAAAAACGCGCTTCGCGGCGTAATTCTTAGCCAGATCTTTGGCTTCGGCCACGATGCGGCCGCTGGCCGGCGGCTGGGGAAAAGTAAAATGGATGGCCTTTTCCTCCGCAGGAATCTCAACCATGTCCATCCGCTCCAGCTCCTTGAGCCGGCTCTGCACCTGTTTGGCCTTCGTGGCCTGGTAGCGGAAACGGTTGATGAAGGCTTTGAGCTGCTCCACCTTCTCCTGTTGGTTGCGGTACGCGGCTGCGAGCTGTTCCTGGCGTTGCGTCTTCTGCGCCACGTACTTTTCGTAGTTGCCGGTATAGAACCAGACCTTCTTGTTCCAGATTTCGACGATCTTCTTGACTGTCACGTCCAGGAAATAGCGGTCGTGGGAAATCAGCACGCAAGCGTGTGGATAGCGCGCTAGGTAGTCCTCAAGCCAGTTGCGTGTTTCTAGATCCAAATGGTTGGTGGGTTCATCAAGCAGCAGCAGGTTCGGCTTCTCCAGCAGCAGCTTGGCCAGCGCGATGCGCATCTGCCAACCGCCCGAGAACTCTTCCGTCCTTCTTTCCCAATCCTCCTTCTGAAAGCCTAGGCCGTTGAGCACCACGCCGACTTCGGCTTCGATCGAATAAGCGTCGCGGGCGTGAATCTCGGCTTGCAGGTGGTGAAAACGGTCACCGATCTCGGCAAACTCGGCGCTTTCGTGATCGACCTCGCCCATGCGGTGGGCCAGCTCTTCCATCTCACGTTGCATCTGGTGAACTTCGTCGAAAACCGAGAGGCACTCGGCGAATACCGTCCTACCGGAGAGCGAGAGACCGTCCTGGGGCAGATAGCCGCAGCGCATGCCACGCTGCCGCGTGATGCTTCCGTAATCGAGCGACTCCGTCCCGGCCAGGACTTTCAGCAACGTGGTCTTGCCGGTACCGTTGGCGCCGACCAACCCAACGCGGTCCTGGGGCGTAACCAGCCAGTTCAGCTCCTGAAAGAGCGTCTTGGGACCGAAGCGTTTTCCGGCAGCGGACAGTTGGATCATCTTATCTATCTAACCACAGAGGACAACAGAGGTACATTCCAGGTTGTGCCCCTAAGGGCATCAGGGAGAGGCTTCGAGTCAAGCCGACAGAAGGTATAGTAGGTGGGACTGGGCTTTCAGCCTTGGCTACCGTTTTATGTCGCAGTCCATGCGATAGAACATCAAAGAGAATCTCGCCTGCGTCGACTCACCTGGCGCAAGTGAAATTCTCCGTCACCTTGTTCGAGAACATCCGGTTGGGCGAGGCGACTTGCATCTGAATCCACACGCCTACCGTCTTCCCCGGTTGCCCGAGCTTCCAGCTCTCGGTCACGCTTTGCGTGCCAGCAGCAGCGAATTTGAGGTTGCGCGTGGGCCACGACCGGCCGTCGGAACTTAACCAGGTGTATTCGACGGTCGTCGGGCCGTTGGTGGTAATGGCGCCGCGGAAAGTCACGTTCGCCGGACAGGGTTCGCCGACTCTCCTCTTGATCGCCCGCAACTGGATCTTGGTTACCTCCACGCCGGCGCGCGGCTTGTTCGGAGTCGGCTGAGCTTTCGAGGTAGGCGTGGGCATGGCTCCGCCGGATTGCGCCGTGATCGTCGCGGCTGCAGCCAGCAATAGGACGCAGGTCAACGCAGCAAATCGCAACCGCCTCTTGAATCCAACCATGCGCGCATCCTCCGTGATCAAGCAAGGGATCACCGAAAGCAATGGGTCAAAGAGCGAGATATTATAGCGTTCTCATTTGGGTTCTTAGGCGTTTGCCGGGAGGTTGGGCCAAGCCGCGTCCAGGCTCTGGTGTCGAACAAAACCCGTCATCGCATTGACATCCCGTCGGCGGTTTGAGTACCATAAAGTCTTACTGCTCTGCAGTTAGCCCACCTTGTGTCTTCCGATCGGAAGTAGGTACGGCGTCATCGAGCGGTCTTTCTAAGCGGTTTTATTCTCAGGAGTTTGCCACATGGTAACCCGTTTCCCGAGCGGGCCGGACATAACTCGCAAGTGGTACGTGGTGGATGCCTCCGGGCAGACGCTTGGTCGGCTGGCTTCGCAGGTGGCCAGCATCCTGGCTGGCAAAAACAGCCCGCAATACACGCCGTTCTTGGACGTCGGCGATCACGTGATTGTGATCAACGCAGAAAAAATCCGTGTCACGGGCATGAAGTCGGAGCAGAAAGTCTATCGCCATTACACGGGGTATCCCGGTGGATTGCGCGAAGAGGAATTCCGCAAGCGTTTTGACCGCAGGCCGGAACGGGTGGTCCAGGAGGCGATCCTGGGCATGCTGCCCAAGACCAAGCTGGGTCGGTCCATGGGCAAGAAGCTGAAAGTTTACAAGGGTGATAAACATAATCATCAGGCGCAAAAGCCTGAACCGCTCGCCGTGGCTGGACAGGCCTAAGGGGCGAAAACTCTGGAGTCGAAGAGGCACGATGGCTGATCAAGTTCACTATTACGGCACGGGCCGCCGCAAATCGAGCGTGGCCCGGGTCTTCCTGCGTCCCGGCAGCGGCAAGTTTGAGGTAAACGGACGTGAATTCGACAAGTATTTCCTGACCGAAGCGCAGCGCGTCGAAGTGCGCCAGCCGCTGGTCACCAGCGAGACGAGCTCGACCTTCGATATTCGAGCCAACGTCTCTGGCGGCGGCGTCAACGGCCAGGCCGGTGCGCTGAGAATGGGTATTGCCCGCGCGCTGCTGGTGTTCAACGTCGAATTGCGCAAGAAACTCAAGGCGGAGGGATTCCTCTCCCGCGACGCTCGCGCCAAAGAGCGCAAGAAGTACGGACAGAAAGGTGCGCGTAAGCGGTTCCAGTTCTCGAAGCGCTAAGAGTTTGAGGCATGGCCGACGACGGCTGGGCCGTATGTGCTAGACAAAGTTTGGTTCGACGTTTGGGGTCCCGCAGAACGGACGAACTCAAGAGTTACCGGGACAAAAATCTTCCCTCCCGCTAGCGGGAGCGGAGAAGGGAATCAATCCCGAGCGGGCAAGCGGCGCCGCGAAGGATGCAATCCAACAAGGAGGTATTTTGGCTACCATCACCATGAAGGAGTTGCTCGAAGCAGGCGTTCACTTCGGGCACCAGACCAAGCGCTGGAACCCCAAGATGAAGGAATACATCTTCGGGGAGCGCAACGGCATTTACATCATCGACTTGCAAAAGACGCTCAAGATGTTCAAAGACGCGAGCAGGTTCGTGCAGGATTCGGCGGCGGAAGGCAAGACCGTGCTTTTTGTCGGTACCAAGCGCCAGGCGCAGGATGCCATCGCCGAGGAAGCGCAGCGTTGCGGCATGTTCTACGTGAACAACCGCTGGCTTGGCGGGCTGCTCACCAACTGGGTGACAGTGCAGAAGTCCGTGAAGCGACTCAAAGATCTCGACGAAATGGCCAGCGACGGTCGTTATGAGCTGCTACCCAAGAAAGAAGTCATCAAGCTGGAACGCGAACGCAAGCACCTGCAGGCCAACTTGGCCGGCATCAAGAGCATGGGCCGTCTGCCCGATATCGTTTTTGTGATCGATTCCAACAAGGAAGCCATCGCTGTGAAAGAAGCCCGCAAGCTGGGCATCCCCGTGGTGGCCGTGGTGGACACCAACTGCGATCCCACTGAGATCGACTGGGTAATCCCCGGCAACGACGACGCGCTACGTGCGATCCGCCTGTTCGCTTCCAAGGTCGCCGACTCGATCGCCGAAGGCGCACAAGCCGCCACCGACAAGCAGGGCGCAGAAATATCTGGCGCCATGGCCATGGGCGATGCTGCATCCGCTCCTGCGGTAACAGCGAACACCCGTGTACCCACCTCCGCTGATCTGGCTGAGGAAGAGCAGCTGAACATGGAAGAGGTCTTGGGTGGTGGAAGAGTACGCAAGGACGCTGTGACTGCCGACGCTCCGGAACCGGCACCAGCTTCCGAAGTGGACGCAGTCAAGGGCCAGTAGTTTTTGCTTCGCGTTTTTCAACGCTCCGAACGCGAGCCGCTCATCGCGAAGTACTGGAGTGTATTCCATCGAATTCAAAACTCCCCGCGGAGAAATGCGTGCGCGGGGAAGGCTTTATCCAAAGGATGTACAGATAATGAAGACGGAAGGAACCATGACGACAACGGCAGCTCCCGGCGGAAACGACGGCAACAAGCCCAACATCACGGCACAGCAAGTGCGCAAACTCCGTGAACGCACCGGAGCGCCCATGATGGACTGCAAGAAAGCCCTCGAGGCTTGCAACGGCGACGAAGAGGGCGCGGTGGACCATCTGCGCAAGCAGGGCATTCACACCGCCGCTAAGAAAGCGGCGCGCGTGACCAGCGAGGGCTCCGTGGCCAGCTACATTCACGCCGGGGGCAAGATTGGAGTCCTGGTGGAAGTGAACTGCGAGAGTGACTTCGTAGCCCGCACCGACGACTTTAAAGACCTAATCAAAGATATCGCCATGCACATCGCCGCGGCCGATCCCAAATTCGTCCGTAAGGAAGACGTGACTCCTGAATCTTACGAGCGCGAAAAGGAGATCTATCGTGCCCAGGCGGCGGCTACCGGCAAGCCGGCGCCGGTGGTGGAGAAAATCGTGGAAGGCAAGATGGCCAAGTTCTACGAAGAGGTCTGCCTGCTCGATCAACCCTTCGTGAAGGAGCCCGGCATCAGCGTCCATCAGCTGATCGCCAGCAAGATTGGCAAGCTGGGCGAGAACATCTCGGTGCGGCGCTTTGCCCGATTCAAGGTGGGCGATGCCGGCGAGACTATTGCCATCAGCAAACCACAGCAGGACACGAAAGCCGAGTAAGTAGTTGACTTGGCTTCTGACGACTCGGGGTGGCGTGCCAACGCCGCCTTCGCTTTTGGTAACCGCCTATTGCCTCGCATCTCGCTGAATTCAGAGGTACGGGGATTCGAGTTTCTTGCGTTCTTTCGCGGTAAACTCTGTTTCACTCGCCCTGTTTGCTGAAACGATCCATCTGTTGCTTCAGCGCCGCAATTTCTTGCCGTAGCTCCCGAACATCGTTTTCCAGTTTCGCGACCCGGCCGTCATCGGCCGGCGAGCCGTGTAGCGACCTCGTTGATTCTATGGGCGATTCGAAGCCTGCCACTTCTCCCGCCAGTAAATGCGCGTAGCGTGATTCCTTGGTCCCGGGCTGACGCGGAAGCATCTTCACCAGAGGCGGATCACGCTCGATCAGGTGTTCGAGAGCCGCCTGCACCTCGGACAGCTCTCCGAACCGGTACATGCGCTCGGTGCGCCCGCGAAGTTCTCCTGGAGTTTGCGGCCCACGCAACAGCAGCACGCAGAAAAGCGCTGTCTCGGCGCGAGTGAAATTGAACACTTCCTGGACGCGATGTTCGTATTTGGTCACGCGGCTGTCCGCACCTCCGGCCGAACCGGCCAGCCGCTTCTGCTGAAGACCGGTGAGCGCCTCGCGGACCGAGCCTTCATCCAGGCTCATCACAGGATCTCGGTTGTTCTTCTGATTGCAGGCGTTGACCAGGGCGTTGAGCGACAGCGGATAGTAGTCGGGCGTGGTGATGTCTTTCTCGATCAGAGCGCCCAGCACCCGAGCTTCAATTCCATTGAGCACTATATCCATAGGAGAGACTCCACGCAGTTAGCGACGAAAGCATTTGTAGAAGCACGCCCGCAAAGGTGTCTATTGCCTGCACCATCCTCTATCTGGTTATAGCCGAAAGGACGAAGACGGTGGTGGAAAAACCAAAGCCGACAAGATGTTTTGCCGCAGGGACATTCACACGGTCGCTCACAGGGCTGCACCCAGTTTCGAGTGGTCGCCCGGCTCGACCGGTAATTATTTCTTCCGTCCTCGCTCACCAATACCCTGGCAATCCGTCTCTAGGCATAGATAAGCTAGGCCTTAGCGATCTATGGCTAAAAACGACATGCTTCCCGGCACTCTGGGCATGCTGGTCTTACGGGTCCTCCAACCCGGCCCGCTGCACGGCTATGCCATTGCCCAACGCATCCATCAGCTGTCCAGAGAACTACTTCAAGTGGAAGAAGGATCTCTCTATCCCGCCCTGCAGCGCATGCTGTTGAAAGGCTGGGTGCGGGCGGAGTGGGGTGTATCGGAAACCAACCGTAAAGTGCGGTTCTACCGGCTGACGGCCACCGGGCGCAAGCATTTGCAATCGGAGATCGATGATTTCGACCGCGTAATCGAAGGCATCGCGGCCGTCCTCGCCAAGGCGTAAAGAGGAGATATGGGCGACATTTTCCGGCGAATCTATTACTTGCTCCATCGGCGCCGGCTGGAGCAAGAACTCCAGAACGATATGGCCGTGCATCGGGAGATGCTCGGGCGAGACAACACGAAAGACTTCGGCAACCAGCTCCTGCTGCGGGAACGATCGCACGAAGCCTGGGGCTGGAACTGGCTAGACCGTCTGCTCCAGGATCTGCGTTATGGCTTCCGCATGCTGCGCAAGAGCCCGGGATTCACTCTGGTCGCGCTGCTGGCGTTGGGCCTGGGCATCGGCGTGAACAGCGCACTGTTCAGCGTGGTTTATGGCGTTCTGCTGAAGCCACTCCCCTATGCGCAGGGACATCAGCTGGTCGTGTTGCGCCAGCAATTCGCCAAGTCCAACGAGGACAACGTCGGCTTCTCCGTCAAGGAAATCCAGGACTATCGCACCCAGACGCGATCCATGTCGCAGGTTGAGGAATTCCACGGCATGGGGTTCATCCTGTTGGACGACAAGGAGCCGCAGCGGGTTCGAGCCGGCGTGGTTTCCGCGCATTTTTTTGACATGTTGGGGATCCGACCTTACCTCGGCCGATTCTTTACCGAGGCCGACGACGTTGCGGGCGCAGATGCCGTCCTGATCTTGAGCTATCCCTTTTGGAAAAAGCGCTATGGTGGCGACCCCAACGTCGTCGGCCGCCGCTTCCGCATGAACGACAAGATTCACACCGTTGTCGGCGTACTGCCGCCGGTCCCCCAGTACCCGCAAGACAATGACGTTTACATGCCTACCGTGGCATGTCCATGGCGCTCATCGGAAAGGATGATCGCTAACCGCAATGATCGCATGATGTTGCTGGTTGGCCGGCTCAAACCCGGCGTAAGCGTGCCCGCCGGAGCCGTGGACATGTCGCTGATCGGCTCACGGCTGCAACAAGCCTACCCGGAGAGCTATCCTGCCGCCCGTGGTTTCGCCGCTGGTATGGACAGCCTGCAGAACCAGCTCACACAAGACGTCAGGCCCATGCTGCTGGTGCTGTTGGGCACTGCTGGACTGGTTTTGCTGATCGCTTGCGCCAACGTAGCCAACCTGGCGCTGGCGCGCATAATGCGGCGCGAGCAGGAATTGGCGGTCCGGGCCGCGATGGGCGCCAGCCGCGCCCGCCTGGTGCGGCAATTGCTCACGGAAAGTATGCTGTTGAGCCTGGCCGGCGGCGCTCTAGGGCTTTGGCTGGCCTCCGGCTGCCTCAGCCTGCTGATAACTTTTGTGGCCCGCTTCACCACCCGCGCCGCCGAGGTCAGTATCAGCCTACCGGTGCTGCTGTTTACGATGTCGGTTTCGCTTATGACCGGCCTGGCTTTCGGTTCCATACCCGCTTTCTCACAACGGCTGGATCTGGTGAAGTCACTAAAAGAGAACAGCAACGCTGCCACAGAAAAAGGCAGCCGTCACAGAATGCGCAATCTTCTGGCCGTGGGACAGGTGGCCATCAGTTTCATTCTGCTCATCGGTGCCGGGCTGATGATCCGCAGTTTCATCAAGCTGCAACAAGTGAACGCTGGGTACAACGGCGAAAACGTGCTGAGCGTCAGAGTCCCCCTGAATTTCACCAAGTATCATGAAGACGTAGATGTCACCAGGTTTTTTGACCGCCTGGCACAAACGTTGGAGGGCAAGCCGGGAATCCAAGCTGTGGCGGTCAACAGTGGGGCTCCTCTGGCTCCCGGGCGACCGATGAACAATTCGTTCGCCGTTGAGGGTCGCGGGGTTGGGCCGGGCGAATTAAAACCCGAAGCAGCCTTTGAAAACGCCTCTCCTGAGGCCTTCCGTCTGCTAGGCGTTCCTCTAATCAACGGAAGGTTTTTCACGATCCACGACACCGCAGATGCGCCCCTCGTGGCCATCATCAGCCAGGGACTGGCGCGCCATGTTTTTCCCAACGCGGATGCGTTGAATAAACGTATCTCTCCCGATGATGGAAAACACTGGCTCACGATCGTGGGCATTGTGGGCGATGTGAAGCAGTACGGCTTGGACCGCGACCCCGTGGATACCGTGTACCTGCCGTTCGCCGTGAACCCCATGGCCGACACCTTGATCGTGAAGACCGCCGGTGACCCGATGAATTTTGTCGAGCAGGTGCGAACGGCTGTTTACTCGATCGACCCGGAACAGCCTATCACCGACGTGAAAACATTGGACCAGTTGCGCGGGGATTCTCTGGCGGCCACGCGGCTCACCAGCCTGCTTTTGGGCCTTTTCGCAATGCTGGCGCTGGCTATCGCGGCCACCGGACTGAGCGGCGTAACCGCGCTGTTGGTCAGCCAACGCACCCGAGAAATTGGAATCCGCCTGGCTTTGGGGGCACAACGCTCCCAGGTCCTCCGCATGGTCATGCTGCAAGAAACGCGGGTGATCTTGATCGGGCTTGCGGTCGGACTGATCGGGGCGCTGCTGGTCTCGCGAGTTATGCAGGCTCTTCTCTTCAAGACCACAGTCACCGATCCGCTGACTTTCGTCGGCGTTGCGCTGGTTCTCCTGGCCGTTGCGCTAATCGCCAGCTACATCCCGGCTCGGCGCGTTACCCGGGTAGACCCCATGATCGCACTGCGCGCGGAATAAGGAGATCGGCGAAATTCACCGACCGGGCGCAGAAGCGTATTGCGCTCCTGAACAAGCAATGATCTAGAGACTGGCCCGAAAGATCGCCAAGTGGCTTGAGGGGGGAAACGCGCGAGTTCTTCGGCCGGATCGAACCCAAACCGCCTCGTCGGGCGGAATCACGCGCTTCATCATGGCACTTGGCTGCGCACTAGGAACCGACCTGACCCTGGCCCCCGAGCTCTTCTGTGGGCCTGCCGCAACACGTGTACGGCGTTAGCAATTGGGATGCTGCGGAGTTATGTCGTAGAGCTGCCTTGCTCGCGACAACCGGGGACTCCGGGATGGCTTGGATCGCCGGCCGCGAAATCGTTTCCTGCCCAAACTCATGGTCTAATTGCCCATTGCTCAGTGCTAGTTGCTATACTGGCTGCGGTAATGCCTGCTTTCAAACGCATCCTGCTCAAGCTCTCCGGCGAAGCGCTGGCCGGAACAAAAGGTTTTGGCGTCGAGACCACGCGCATTCACGCCATCGCCGGCGAGATCAGGGAAGTCCATCAACTGGGTGTGGAAATCGCACTGGTGGTTGGCGGGGGAAACTTTTTTCGCGGCGTAGCGGAACAGGCCCGCGACATGGACCGCGTCTCCGCCGATCATATGGGCATGCTGGCCACTGTGATCAACTCCTTGGCTCTGCAAGACGCGCTTGAAAAACAGGGTGTCCATACTCGAGTAATGTCGGCGATTGAAATGAACCAGGTAGCCGAACCGTTCATTCGACGCCGCGCATTGCGTCACATGGAAAAAGGCCGCGTGGTGATCTTCGCTGGCGGCACCGGCAATCCTTATTTCTCCACTGATACTGCCGCGTCGTTGCGCGCGATGGAGATCAAAGCTGACGTGATCATGAAAGCCACCAGGGTGGACGGCATCTACGACGCCGATCCCCGCCTGGTCGCGACCGCCAAAAAATTCGACCACATTGGTTACCTTGAAGTGCTGCAACGCGGCCTTCGCGTGATGGACGCAACAGCCATCTCGCTGTGCCAGGAGAACAACCTGCCGATCGTGGTCTTCAACCTCAATGTACCGGGAAACATTCAGCGCGTGGTCAGCGGAGAAAAGGTAGGTTCGTTGGTTTCGGTCTAGTGCAGAAACCCAGAACCGAAGCCTGCTGTTTTTGTATATCCCACGGGACGGCTGAAGCTACCCCGAAGAAATACCTGGTACTCCAACTAACTCAAATCACTCGCGAAATCACTCTTAGAAATACCGCCAGAAGCAGGAGGCAGAAGCCGCCGATAGCCAGACGCACCATCCAAATCCGTCCTGCGGTCTTGGTGAGCAAGGAAAGAGCCAACGCCACGAACCACATTAGAAGAGCGACTTTCAGGATCATCGCTGCGCATTATATCGGAAGAATCAAGCAGTCGCTCGTCTTCTGGTGCAGATGATTGCATCTCAATTGTCAGGCGGGTTTCGGAATTCGCGCGCGCTCACCTATCGAGCGACCAGGTCCTGCCACCATCCTGGCTGGACCACTCCTGGCCCGAAGAACTCTTGACATGCACGTTCGAGCCAGCAGCCTCGATGCCGGTGATAGAGCCCGTTGCAGACGCACCCAGCGTGATCCGCTCCCAACTGGCGCCGCCATTCATGGAGTGGACCAGAGCCGCGTTGGCGCCTCCCGCCCAGATGTTAGAGCCCTGGGTGGTGACCACGGAGAATTCAAGGTTTTCACCGGTATAGCCATCGACCCAGGAGGCTCCGTCGCTGGATTTCAGCAATTTGCCGCCTGCTATTTTCCAAGCTAGCGCCGATCTGGGAGGGGTCACGTTCATGTCGGAGATTCCGTTTGCTGCCAGCGCTCGACGGCTGAACGCGCTCGATTGATCCAGGTCCGCTTGGGCCTTTTCCTTCGCGTCAGCCCCGTCCACATTTTGCATCTCGTCTTCTCGCGCCAGATTCGGGTTCCTGCTTTCCATGGCGCTGAAGGTGAGTGCTCCGGAGGGAATGGGGACTGTTCGCTTGGCAAAAGCCTCGACCTTGCGCCCCAGGACCGGCAAGTTCGGAAAGAGACCAAGACCAAAGTGGCTGTTGGGAGGATTAGAGAGTTGGCGGCTACGGGAAACCTTGCTGTTTTCGATCTGAGGAGGCAGGCCCGCGAAGGTCAGCGGCGCGTTGCTTGAAAGTGAAGGCGGAAACTGATTCTGGGTTAGCCGTGGCATTGGGGCGGCCGGGATATCCGTCGGATTGGCAGCCACATCGCTGCCGGATTGTTCGGCGACGAACATCTGTTTGTTGACGTAGTCACGTTCATGCAGCTTGGCGTCGACCACTGCGGAGTCGGAAGCAGAAGAAACCACGTCCGCCCGCAACGGGGCCGGCGGCGCAGGCGATGCCAACGAGTCGTTCCTCCCCAACACAGGATTACCACCGACGATGCCGTTGATCGCAGATGGAGCGCCAGACTCCTTTGTCCGAGGTTCGGCGCTCCGAGACGCAGCAGCCCGAGGCTCATCAGCCTGCGTGTTCGGCCCAGCCGCATACTCAGGCTGTGCCGGATTGGGCGGGGCGTTCAGCGTGTCCTGGGCTCGAGGATTAGCCGGCGCGGTAGATTGCTTCGCTGATTGCAACGCAGGCTTCCGCGGCAGTTCGACGATGAGGGTTGTAACCACAGCCAGCATCGCAACAGACGCGGCCAAGCCCAGCGCCGGCTTCCATCTCCACGTGTGTCGCGAAGTCACGAGAGCAGGAACTGGCTGTTTCTCAGCCGGCTCAGGCGATCCTAGGGCTACCACTTCGCGACAGTGACTGCAGGCCGCAATGTGCTCCAGCACCCGGCTACACTCGATGGGGGAGAGTAACTGCTCCGCATAGGCGGTCAGGGTATCGGCGTCGGGGTGGTCCCCCGCTACGACTCCCGCTTTGTCTAGGGAAGCAAGCCTTTGGCGCACGAGTTTAGACAGCTCAGGCATTAATCGGAACCCTTATCTTGTTGGAACGCTGCAGAACGGTTTTCTTGCAGCTTCCGGCTCACATCTAATTGCAAAAAACGAACATCCGCCTCGAGGGCCTCCTCGGCCTGCCCCCGGCTCATACCCCTCGAAACCAGACCGGCCAGCACCTGTTTGCGCAGGCCTTTCAGGAGCTTCTCCAACCTGCGGCTTACCGTGGATTCATGTACCCCCACCAGCCTACCGATCTCCGTTAAAGTGCGCTCGTCCAGGTAATAGGCCGCCAGGACCAATCGGTCTTCCGCGGGGAGCTTCCCTAAAGCGTCGTCAAGGGCTGCCCCTAAGCGGCTGTCCGGCATCTGAACGGGATTGGGATCGGCCGCGGAAAACTGTACCCCTTCTTCCTCCTGCTCTTCAAGGCTTACCAAGCGTTTTTGTTTGCGGTAACGATTCACGAACTCCTGGGCTACCACGGTGCGTAGCCAGCCCTCGAGCGAACCTCGGCCCATATAAAAACTTAGGCGGGAGATGCGCCGGCCCTCGCGTTCCGAGGTGCCGTAAAGGTCTCCATAGATGGAATCGGCCAAGTCGCGGGCCTGAGAGTCTTCCTTAGTGATCCCCCTGGCGATGTCGTAAAGCTTCTCGCGATAGCGGGTGAGAAAGGTTGTCCAAGCCCGCTCGTGTCCAGCAGCACAGGCCCTAGCCAGAGCCAGCTCCTCCAGCTTCAGATCCCTCCAGAACTGTTCCCTTTGGAACTGCGCGGCGCCGGGTAGGTATTTGGTGGCTACCTGATCCAGGATGCAGCAGAAGTCTGACTCGCTCAGTCCGTAGCGATGCCCATTGCTCTTTTCGAAAAGGTCACGGACCACAAGAGCAGCTGACTCGACCGGCCTGGGCCCAGAACTCATGCGAGTAGACCAATTTTACCCTGCAAGTCGCCTCCTTTCCCGCATTCTTAGCAATGAAATAGAGGGGGGACTGGGTTTGAGGAGTTTTCTATGAAAAAGCTGTTTTCGGGGATCTTCTTGCTAACCCTGCCGATCGTGACGTTTTTGGCCAGGTCCGCAGATGGCAGCGCCGGGGAAACGTCACCGTTACTCGGCGATTACAAGCTCCTAGAACCGATCACGCATGGTGACCTTACGGTGTTTCCTGTGGTCTCGGCCAAGAACCACGACACCAGCGGTTTCCTGACCCTGGACGAGGGCATCCGCTCCGGCGAGGTGGTGGTGACAGAAGTCGGCAACCTTCACGGCATGATGCGCCGCCGTCCGATCCAGCAGAATGTGTATCAGAATGCCCAAGTCAACCAGTTGGTGCTGGTCAATAACTCGCCGCAACCGCTGATTCTGCTGGCCGGCGAGATCGTCACCGGCGGCAAACAAGACCGCGTGGTGGCCAAAGACAGAATCGTTCCTGCGGAAAGCGATCCCGTCGATCTGGGCGTCTTCTGCGTGGAACCGCACCGCTGGATATCGAATTCATTCAAGTTTGACACGCATGCATCCGTGATGGCCCAGCCCAGCGTACGTAAGAAGGCAATGGTAGAAAAAGACCAGCAGCAAGTTTGGGCTGAAGTCAACAACGCCAAAACAACGATGGCTGCCAACGCGCGCGCCGCCGCGTCACCGGCCCCTGCCGTGGGAGGCACGATTGCGGGTTCTATCCCAATTACCGGCGGGGGCATCGGCCTGGACAACAGGGCTTTGTACGTCCAGAACCTTCGCGAGCTCGACGCCACCAGCTCGTACGCTGAAGCCCGCGCGAACGACCTGGTGCAACAGCAGGTGGAGGGGATTACCGAACCGATGCAGAAGTCGTACGAGAGTCTGATCCACCAGCTGCGGAACCAAAATGCGGTTGGCGTCGTAGTAGCGGTGAAAGGACACATCGTCTGGGCTGATCTGTTCGCTAGCAGTGCTCTGCTGAGCAAGTACTGGCCGAAACTGCTGCAGTCGTACGCAGCGGAAGCTTTGACCCCACGCTGGGCGAGCATCGCGAGGTCAGTCTGGCGGAAGCGCAGAAATTCCTGGCGAACTGGCAGGCACGGCATGAAACCGTGGACTCGGAACCAGGGTTGTATCGGCAGCGGGAACTGATGGGCGACGGCTTCAGAGCTTTTGCGCTGACGTCGTTGCTGCCCAAGGCCGGCTTTGACGTTCATCTCAGCAAGATGGCCGAATAAAAAGTGGGATAAGACGGTGACTGATAAGTTCTGTATGCATCATATAAGTTTTGTAAGGCAAAACACTGCAGGGCTTATGGAAATACGCGTAGCCACGGGAGATACGGGCAACTTACTTTGGTCCCGTTACCTCAGTGTGCGGGCAAATTAATTTTTCCTGCAACAAAGACGACACACCGCGTGTCTAATACTGCAGGAAGGGATAAGGGTCGGAGGTGACCTATGGGAGAGAAATTCTCGGTAGCGGAAGTAGCGGCGCTCAGGAATGAACTCCTGCAGGGAGGTTTGGATTCATTCCAGGCAGCGGAGCTTTTAAAGATGTTTCTCGCTGGACGCGGTTACGGCGTGTCCCGCGAATCGGCACTCGATGTGGCGGGCCGCATCGAAGGTGGAGGTTGTGACGTCGAGGCTCTGCACAAAGAACTAGAGAGTCTAGCGCTCGTGATGTAACCGCATCATTCATTCAGTCGAAAACAGCCGGGCCAACCAGCCCGGCTTTTCGTTTTGGCAGTCAGCGATCCGGCCGGCTAGCGGCGTTCGGCATCGATTTTCCTGATCGATCCGCCGAGCATGCGCTTGCTTGGGGGCGGATCGTGAACGTCTTTTCCGGAAATCTCAAATCTCTGGAAGGTATGGGGTGGCATTCGAGTTCGCAGGCCGATCCCATGGCCATGGTGAAAAACCGCTGGACTTGACGTTGGCTCTGCCACAGCCTTCGGCGATGCTCGAAGCACAACCGCTGAGTCCTGAATGCTATTCGTAGTGCAGCGCTTCCACCGGATCGAGCTGCGCCGCCCGGGTGGCGGGAACGGTTCCAAAGATCACTCCCACAAGCGAAGCCGTGCCGATGGCGATGACGGCCGACAGACCGGAGATGGGAATATGGATCTCGGTCAGCACGCGCAGGGAGAGAGGTAGGGCGAGGCCCACAAGAGTTCCTACGAGGCCACCGGAGAGTGAGATGAGGACGGCTTCGGTCAAGAACTGAAGACGGATCTCCCGGTTAGTGGCGCCGATCGCCTTGCGGATCCCGATCTCGCGGATGCGGCTGCGCACGTTGGCCAGCATGATGTTCATGATGCCCACGCCGCTTACGACCAAGGTGACCAGCGAGCTCCCCAGAAGCACCAGTGTCAGCGCGTTGGCCGCTCGGGCAGCCACCAGCATCAATTGGGCCAGGTTCTCCACACGGTATACCGATTGCGTGCGATGCCGCGACTGCAGCACGTCATGGATTCTTTCCGTGGCTGCGGGCACGTCGCTCGGCTCGGAAACCGAAAAGAAGAGCTGTTTCACGGTGTCAGTACCGGTAAAGTATCGGGCCACGCTGTAGGGGATGAGGACGGTGTCATCGGAAATCTCGGACTGGTCAAATGTATACACCCGCTCGCGGAAGGCGCCGATGATGACGAACGGCAATCCATTCATCTTTAGCACCTGGCCCACCGCCGCATCTTCACTGCCGAACCATCGGCGCGCAAATTTCTGGGTGACCAGAGCGACCTTGGCGCGCGCCACGGAATCCTGTTCGTCGAAGAACCGCCCCGCCAAAATCTCTAGATTGCGCAACGTAGCGTATTGCGGAGCAACACCCAGCACCAGGATGTCTCGCTCTTTGCCGCCGCCAACGGCGATGCGCGTACGTACCTCTGCCATGGGTGAGGCGGACACGATCCCCGCCACTTGCTCCTCAACCGCCTTCATATCGGCCACGGTCAGAAAGTCGTTGGCATCGCCATTGCTCGACGAAGCGTCTCCTCCGCCGGCCCAATAGGCACTGATCATGTTGGCGCCAATCGATTGGATCTGGTTGAGAACATACTGCTTGCCGGTGAGGCCGATCGTCACCACCACGATTATGGAGGCCGTGCCAATGACCATGCCCAACGACGTCAGCACGAACCGAACCTTGCTCGTCCGGAAAGAATCCACGGCGATGCTCACGATCTCGCTGAAGACCATGGTTTCGCGCGCGGTTTCCACCAGCGGCCGGTTTGCCATGTCCCTATTGTACGGTAGGCATTTCCCCCGAGATCGAGTCTCAGTAACTCCGTAGTATTAGGCGTGTTTCGCGTCGCAATTAGGTGAGCTCCCGGTGCAAGCAGAGTAGCTCCGCCCGTACCCTCCAATCTTTGCTCTGGGAGGGTACATGCGTACTAGCGCTCGATCTGTTTTCAACATTCTCATCCTGATGACGGTGGTTTCCGCCGCAGTCTTGGTGGCCGGTTGCTCAGGAGGGCTTGGGGCGAAGGCCGCACTCACGCCTTCACCGTCTCCGTCACCGGGGCCCAATCCATCCCCTACGCCAGTGACCAGTCCTACACCTGCTCCTAGCCCAACCCCTGTGGCTGTGCCTACGCCGACGCCGATACCCTCGCCGACGCCGATACCCTCGCCGACACCAACTCCAACTCCGACTTCCGTCAACGGAGTCCCGCATTCGGGGCACGTGGTGCTGGTGATCGAAGAGAACCATACCTTCGCCCAGGTCTTGGCTTCGATGCCCTGGCTGACGTCGATGGGGAACCTCTACGCTTTTGCCGACGACTACCATGCCGATGAGCCCGGCTCGTTGCTGGACTATCTCTGGCTGTCCTCGGGAAGCGGCGAGAAAGCTTTCGGCTGCAACGGGTCGTCATGCTCGCAACCTATTACTGACGACAACATCTTCCGCGAGCTCGCCGCTGCCGGCATCACCTGGAAAGTGTATGCGGATTCGCTCCCCCAGCAGGGTTATATGGGCAGCGACTCCCCCCCGAACGGAACCGCGTATGTGGAACGTCACAATCCAGCCAAGTGGTACTCCGACGTGATCAACAACGTGCAGCTCCAGCAAAACATGGTTCCCTTTACTCAGTTTGCCAAGGACATGGCGGCTAACCAGCTTCCTGCATATTCGCTCATTGTGCCTGACGTCAATCATGACGCGCACAACGGGACCTTGGCTGTTGCTGACACTTGGCTGCAGACCAACGTTGCCCCGTTGTTGCAGCAGTCCTACTTCCAGGCTGGCGGCGACGGCCTCCTGATTGTGACCTTCGACGAATGCGACGCCGCTATCGGAGCCTGCCCCGAGCAGGTCTACACCGCCGTGATCGGGCCGCACGTAAAGCCCCACTACCAGTCAAGCATTCTCTATAGGCACGAAAGCACGCTGCGCACGATGCTCGACGCTCTCGGCATGACTGTCTATCCGGGGGCTTCGGCGACAGCTCCCGATATGGCAGATTTCTTCCAATAACACTGCGCTAGATTCGTCGTTCAACCCCACGTGCGACAACGCGCGTGGGGAATTTTTTTGACCAAGGTAAACCGTGGACAGGACAACGCACATCAGGTAAGAAACTGGGTGATCAATTGGCGCCAATCGCAACTACCGGCGGAGGCGACCACTCGCCGCTGATCGCGTTGGGCTCGGGCCAGTACATACGCAGCGCCAGATTGAAGCTCCCGGCGGGTGCAGGCAGCCAGTTGCTCTCCTTATCGGCGCCCGGCGAGTCATGCTGGATGTAGAGATCGAGCGAGCCGTCGGCGTTAAACTTCAGCGCGTCCCTATCACCGATAGCGAAACGATGGATTACGTTGCCAGAGAAATATCCCTGATCGTCATACACCGAGAGCGACCAGAAAGCCCGCTCCGGCGGTGTTCCGCCCTTCTCAAAGTGCATGGTGTAACGCTTTTCTCCGTCCAGCGGCTGGCCGGCCTTATCGTGGACAGAAGAGAGATAGACAGCGTCTTCTGAAGGCAGAATGCCCAGGAAGTATCGGGCGGTCAGAGCGCGGACCACGTAGTTGGTACCGTAGCGGCCGTAGTGTCCGGGTAAGGTCCATCCGGTTTTTCCCGTGGGCAAGCTGCCGCGATCAAAGCCTGACAACGACTTGGCCGACGCTTGCGCGCCTTCGTCGACCGCCTGGAGCTGTTGGGGCGAAAGCTTCACGGCCGGAAACGGCTGGCCGGGCGCGATCCCGATCCGGGTCAACTGAGCCATGATCGGCTGATCGGCGGCGTGGGCCGGATTCTTGACCAGCAGCTGCGCAAACAACTGAAAGAATTCGACCGTGCTCATGTGCGCAACTTGAATCGGGGGCGGCACACTGTCACGAACCTGGAGCTGATTGAGATCGGGCAACCCGAGCGGTGTCGTGCCTTGCGGATATGTGCTCAGCGGCGCCAGTTTGTAGCCCTGCTGGATGGAGTGGACGAATTCATAGTCGGCAGGACCGTTGGTCTGCGTGCGCCCAATAAGCCAGGAAATGCTGGTGGGACAGTCGATTCGCTGCACATTTTCCGGCAGCTTGCCCTTCCAGCTTGGCCCCACGATCGCGAACCAGCCCGCTCCTGTGCCGGTGGTACGCTTGCCCGGCGCTGCAATGGTCTCGGTCCACGCGTCCATGAATTGCATGAGGTAGTAGCGGCCCTTGCTGTCAGGCACATGCAGCAGCACTGGCTCCTGGGTGAGATCGAGCCAGGCGGCGGAATACAACGTATCGGCGTTGGGCCGGATCACCTGGCGAAAACGTTCGTCGGGAAAAGCAAGGGCATGGACGAAACGATTGATGTAGTGCGGATTGCCGTCCTGGGTGTTGGCGCGGCGCGTCATCTCTACCAGCACCAGAGGATACGCGAAGGTGTAAGCCTGCACAGCAATCTTGCGCGCTTCATCGAGCGTTACTGGCGTCGTCGCGTCTGCGTTTGCTCCCGCGGTTTGCGCGCCACAAGGCGCCACGATAATTAGGCCGCACACGACCGCGATGAGGCTGGAAGAGAGGATCGTTAAGAGTCGGCGTGGCGCGGAAAAGGCGCAAGCAGGGTAGAGAGTCATGGCGGGTAAATTCTAGCCCGTCATTCCGGTGACAACTACAAAATTTTGAAAAGCTGCGTGCGAAAAATTCGCCACAACCTGTGACAAAAGCTTTCCGAAAACTCACCTGTCGTTTGGCGGCGCGACGCTTTAGGGATGACTGCCCAGCATCAGGTTATTCACGAAGCCCGAAGTATGGTCGACGATGCCTTCCGCCATGATGCTGTGGCCCAGCATTCGCAGCACGCGGCTGCGGCTGTGTTGAAGCCGGTACGAAGCAATCGTCGCGACGGTTTGCATGGCACCCATGGTGAGTATGTACCGCGTGGCTCCCGGCCGAGAGCCAAGCAACTCTGACGCTCCTTTGGGAAACGGCGCTTCGGTGAACCCCCGCTGCACTCCGCGGACTGTAGTGATGCCGTCAAGAATGTTGGGTACGGTGTAGGACACAAATTCAGCGACGAAGATCTTCTTGCTAAACTGCGGAAAGCGGTTGGCTTCGGAAAGTTCGTTGGTGGAGCGAAACGCCGGGGGTGCCGACATCTCCAAAGGTTCCGGAGTCGGGCGCTCGTTGGCGGCTGCGGCGGCCGTGATGGCCTTCGAGGCATCCGAGAGATCGAGCAGAGGCAGTAACTGGACGTCGAGCCCCTCGCCGGGCCTCACCGTCGATGCTGTCAGCTGCGGCTGAGGTGGTTCGGAAAGCCGCTGGGCGGACAGGATGGTGGAGGTCATCCAAAGAAACGTAAGAGCAAGAATGACGCGCTTCATAGTGTTTGGGTCGGCCTTACATCGGCTCCCGCCCGACACCTCTCTACAGCAAATCACGGACCAATCGCGTCTAGGAAATCGAGGAACTAAGCTCCTACAAAAGAGCGACTTACGAGTAATTCTCTAGACGAGGCAACTCCTGCTTGGGAATTGTGGGCAAATCGTTGCCCCTGTGGGCAAATCATTGCCCATTTGTCCAACGGCGTGGTGACAAGGTGTCACTGGGATCAGAATTAAGGTATGCACCGAGGATCTCGTGGAGACGCCCTTCATGGCCGCCCGCGAGTGTTGCAGGGCTTTTCACACCTCAATGATTGGTGTTGCTGGCCGCCAAGTCTCGATTGCAGGGCTATGCGGAAGCCGAGGGTCAGTTGGCCCGTCAAGTTGGCTAACGGGTTGAATTGAGGTCAAGGCGCATCAAATTAAGCCTCAGTCGCGCCCCCAGGTGACCTGCTACCAGCGAGCCGGGACCAGCCAAACGAGAAATGAGCCGACGCCAGGCCACCGGAGACACACTAAGCTTGAATTCGACCTGTCGGCCCTGCGTCGAAAGAATTGAGTTTCATCTCACGCTACTTCTTGGATTGCTGAGAAACGGCGCTAGCAATAATCTCACTGCGACCCTTGTTCTTCTCCACGGCGAGCCAAGGCATGCCGTGGTAAGAATCCGCCACGACCCAGGCGCCGGCCGTCATCGCCAAAGAGATGATGGTCTCACTCCATTGGAAGGCGTTCTTGGAGCCTGCCGCCACGATGGGTACCCACACCAGCAGCGTAAACAAGCCCATCTGCAATGCCGAGAGCGCGGCTGCCAGCCGTGCATACACGCCGATGAGCACCGCCACGCCCGCCGCGAGGAAGGCACAGCCGAAGAAATACGCCCAAGCTACATGCCATGGCAGCCACCCGGGCACCAGCGCGGCGGTCTCTTTGACATAGTTGAAATGGGCCACGCCGAAAGGGATCATGGCCAGGCCGTAGAGCATCCTGGCGATGCGCAGACCCTTGTCGCCGGTGGCGAAACCGAGGTGCTGCCTGTCCCAGTCAGCAGCGAAACAGGCATACAGTACCCATGCGCCCGCTACCATCACCGCGGTTTCACCGATGCCTGACCAGGAATCTTGCGAACCGGGCGCGAGGAAGATGGCGGGTACTCTGAACAGCAGCACCCACAGCAGGAGATAGGCGAGCAGCACGCGGGCAGCGGGGGCCGCTGCGCGCCGCCAGAACAAGCCTATGCCAGATGCCAGGGAGATGAAGGCGCAGAGATAGGACAGTACCTCGCGTGCGGGCACACCCTCGGGTACTGGCTGCCATACCGGGGTGAAATCGCCTTTGATCAGGCCCAGGATGCCGAGGGCGATCATAGTCGCCGCAAAAACCGTATGACCCACGCTTGTGATGCGCATCGCGCTATCCTCCGGCGGTGTTCCAGTTCATTCGGGTGCCGGCACGCATTGTACGTTACCCGGAATTTAGTCGGGTCCTTCGGGTTTGGCTCTATCCACGTTTCCTCCAGAAGGAACCGACACGGGAGCATACTCAACCATGGCGCGGCCAAGCTTGGCCCCGCCAGTCCCAATTGCCGACGGCTTGGTCCTCCTGGGAAGATCCGTTGCACTACCTCTGAGCCCCGTTACTCACCGGTTGCTGGTCAGTGCCAGCGGGTCAACTCCAACCGCGAATGCAAGAAGAAAACCACAATGCGTTATGTGCTTCCCACACCGGAGCATAAGCGCAACGCCGTGGAAAAGCTTGAACAGTTCGACATTGCGCAGGTGTTCGC
>DATDGP010000206.1:0-10885 GCA_036522035.1 Terriglobales bacterium | reverse complement strand
CAGGATCGCTTCCATTTTCGTGCTACTCGAAAAGGGCAGGCTGCGCGGGACCTTGTTCGGACCCTTGAAAGTTGCTCAGCCCTACGCCGACGAGCCGGTAGCGCTGCTGCGGATCCAGAGCCACTCGTTCTCGCAGTCGCAGCGCGATCTCCGTCAACTCGTCGCAGGAGGAGGGAGGAGAGCCGGGCGTATGGCTACGGGTTAGAATTCTGAAGTCACTGGTCTTCAATTTCAAGACAACCGTGCGCGCTGTGCGTGATTCTCTGCGCGAAGCAGACCAGAGCTTCTCAGCCAGGCGCCGGATCATGGGCCCGGTCTCTGCCAACAGAACGTCGCGTTCAAACGTATCCTCGACCGATATCGACTGCGTCGGGCGGTCCGGGACCACCTCGCCATCGTCGATACCGCGGGCGAGCTCGTACAGGCGTCGGCCATAGCGCCCGAAGCGGTCCTCGAGCGCGGGCAGATCCACAGATCGTAAATCTCCCACCGTCTTGACTCCAAGTTCCTGCAACTTCTCTTCGGTAACTTTACCAACTCCAGGCAGGCGCTCAACTGCCAGCGGCAGGAGAAACCCGTCGACGTCCTCCGGCTGGATCACAAAGAGGCCATCTGGTTTGCGCCAGTCCGAGGCGAGTTTTGCCAGGAACTTGTTGGGTGCGACGCCGGCGGAGGCGGTGAGTTTCAATTCCTGCCGGATTTGCTCACGGATGGTACGCGCTACCAGCGTGGCGGTCGGCAGTCCTCCCTTGTTCTCCGTGACGTCGAGGTAGGCTTCGTCGAGCGCCAGCGGCTCGATCAGGTCGGTGTGACGTTTGAAGATCTCCCGCACCTGGCGTGAGACTGCCCGATAGCGGGTGAAATCCGGAGCCACGAAGATCGCCTCGGGACACAAGCGTTCCGCTCGTACTGCTGGCATTGCCGAACGCACGCCGAAGCACCTCGCCTCGTACGAAGCAGCACAGACCACCGACCGATTGCCGCGCCAGGCGACGATCACCGGCTTGCCGCGCAGTTGCGGGTCATGATACTGCTCGACGGAAGCATAAAACGCGTCCATATCGACATGGATGATCTTTCGCATCACTGCCATTCCGGCTACCTGAAGGACCTTCATCAACGACAGGGATCGGTGGAGAACCCTGCAACGCCGGCCCCGTAATCTCTGTGCTTCCAGAAGCAATTACCCGCCCCACTGAACTGCCAAAGGATCGCCCTCTGTGGCCATATCCTCGGTGGCGAGAACCAGACCCCCACCCGCGCCAGTGTTGGTGCCGGCGCCCATGCACGCAATTATGATTCCCGTAATGCGCCCACGAAGCATAGTACGACTTTCTCACGGGTCGGCAATTGTGAGAACGACCGTAAACGTGAGCGCGCGCGCGCGCCCGGTTGCACGGGGTGGTGTGTTTTCGTCGATTGCCTGATTCGCTATCACGCGCGCGTGCCGGCTACGTGCTCAGTCTCACGGTCGGAACGTCCGCATCCGGGTCAGAGGAGCCAGGGGTCGTCCAAGTCCTTGGCAGGGTTGTGCCTTGCCGCTGCGCCGCAGTGACTGACGTCCGATTTATTCTGTCAGACCGGTTCGCTTTGGGTTTGGTCCACGTGCAACGGGGCACCCAACTGCCAATCCGAAAAGGTGGTGTGGCGCAAAGCTCGAGCCCTAATGTCTAAGGAAACTGTACGTTCCATTGCGTTGCGCATCCCTCCCCATTTGACACGATGGGAAGACTGTTCTATCTATTGAGCAGGGATTTCTCGCCTGACGGCTTCTCAGAGCGTATTTGTTACGCAACCCAGCGAACACAGAAATCCGGCGCCAGCTCCGAAATCAGACGGAGCGCCGCCGGAAGCCCTGAGTGGTGTCCTGAACGGAGGCGGTATCGTTATGAGCAGTGGTCCCTATCCATCATTGGGCCAGCCAATTGGAGGACGCATCCCGGTAGCGTCGAGTTTGGAGGCTATGGGGTTCGACGCCACAACAGCGCCTGAGCCTGTAGTCGACAGCGAAGAGGCGGCCAGATTCCTCAACATCAACCCCAAAACCCTTCAGAAGATGGCCCGCAACGGCGGCGTGCCGGCCTATCGCATCGGCAAGCTTTGGAAATTCCGCATCTCCGACCTGGACGGGTGGCTTCGTTCCAAGGTAACCTCGAACTGCCACTCGTGCCGCGAAAACGAAAGGAGATGACCTTTGTTTACGCGGACACGATACCAGTACGGAAGTTTGCGGAAGAGGAGAAGGATCAAGGGGCCAGATGCCTGGGAGTTTCGGTATTACGAGACCGTCGGCCAATCCCGGCCTCGCAGAACCGCGACGGTCGGGACTGTCGAGGAGTATCCCACCAAAGCTGCCGCGCGTCAGGCGGTCGCAGCCCTTCTTCTGAAACTCAACTCGGAGGCCCCAACAGCCGGAGCTGTGTCGTTTGCTGCCGTGGTGGACAGATACCTCGCGGAAGAACTCCCGGAGCGCTTCTCAACGAGGGAATCCTACCTGTCGGTGGTGAATACGCACATCCGGCCGAAGTGGGCCGACTTTCCCCTGGACAAGATCAAGCCGATGGCGGTTGAGGATTGGTTGCGCAACCTGCCTTTGGCTCCCAAGTCCAGGGCGAATGCGCGTAGCATCATGCACCTGATCTTCAACTGCGCGGAGCGATGGGAGCTGATCGAAATCGGCAAAAACCCTATCGCCCTGGTGCGGGTCAAGGGGTGTACCAAGCGCATGACGACACCTCGTGTGCTGACGGCGGTCGAGTTCTCCGGCCTGCTGCCGCACCTCAAAGAACCGTATCGGACAATGGTCATTGTCGCGCAATGCCTCGGTTTGCGAGTCGGCGAGATCGTCGCCTTAAAGTGGGGCGACTTTGATTTCCAGAACCTAACCCTGTTGGTTCAACGCAGCATCGTTCACGGTCGAATGGGTGCCGTGAAGACGGAGTATTCACGCGACTTTGTTCCGCTCGACCGTCAATTGGCCTTAGTCCTGGAGGACTGGCGGCAACGAGCTCCTTTCAAAGGGGAAACTGACTGGCTGTTCGCGAACCCCCGGACCGGCAGGCCCTACCATCAAGAGGAGATTCAAAAGAAACCTCTGAAGAAGGCAGCGATCGCTGCCGGGATTGGGCCGGAGATAGGCTGGCACACCTTCCGGCACACGTATCGTTCCTGGTTGGACGCTACGGGCGCGCCACTCAAAGTGCAGCAAGAGTTGATGCGCCACGCGAGCATCACGACCACGATGAACGTCTACGGGAGAGCAATGCCGGATATCAAGCGAGAGGCGAACAGTAAAGTCGTCAGGATGGTGCTGAAGCAAGGAAAAAGGGAGCCGATTGCAGCGGCTCCCCTGGCAGTTTCCTCTTAACGGGGGTTTTTGGGGGTTTGTGGACTTCCTCCAATTCCCGCCAAGCTTATGATTCCGTTGGTTGCGGGGGCTGGATTTGAACCAGCGACCTTTGGGTTATGAGGGCAATGCCACCTCCCAACCACACCAACTCCTACCAAGCAAACCCAAGAAAACACGCCTTGATCGCCCTTCCACTTTTGGTCTGATTTGTAGCCTTTCGGCGCCAGTTCACGGACAATTCACGCACAACACGCACAGCCGAATTGCGCTTGCATAACTCCGCCCGGCCAGGGGCGGAGAAACCAAAAACCAACTGTCGTGAGACAGAAGGAAGAGAAACGCGATGGCTCATCCTACCACGCCTTCGGCGGCCCTCAAAGCCCCTCGCGAGCCCGAGCTGCTTCAGCGTCTCCGGGCCGAGCTTCGATGCGATCCCGAACTGCTCGCCGATGCCGAGCGCCTCTTCAAGCCAGCGCCAACACGCGAACCCATTCTGATTCGTACCGACGCGGCGAGTGTGGACGCCGCGATAGCGCGAGCGTTCGAGCTGGCGGTCGAGGGCCTCCACCCAAACATTCATTTGGAGGAATAGCGATGCGAACGGAAACGTTTCGGCACGGACAGCGAACCAATGGCGGCGCGCAGGTCCCTCAGCGAGAGCCGCTGCGCGTGGTGGATTTTGGTGAGTTTCTAAGCATGACGATACCAGCACGCCAGATGATTCTGTCGCCTTGGCTTCTCTCGCAGTCGGTCACGATGCTTTACGGTCCGCGGGGCCAGGGCAAGACGAACGTGGCCCTTTCCATCGGCCATGCGGTTGCGACTGGTGGCGAAGTTCTGGGATGGAAAGCCGAGCGCCCGCGCAAGGTCCTCTACGTGGACGGGGAGATGCTCGGAGCACCGCTCCAGGAGAGGCTCATCAGCATCGCTGCCGGCGCGGGCAAGATGCCCCCCAATGGGATGTTCGGCATCATCACGCCGGACCTCCAGTCGAGGTGGATGCCGAACCTGGGTACCCTTGAGGGCCAGGCGGTGCTCGAAGAGGCGATCCCAGAAGATACCGAACTCCTGATTCTTGATTCACTGTCGAGCCTTCTGCGTGTCGACGCGAGCGAGAACGACGATCAATCCTGGACGCCACTCGCAGATTGGGCCCTGCGGCAAAGGGTGGCGCGCCGCTCAGTGCTTTTCCTTCACCACGCTAACAGGCGCGGCGAACAGCGGGGGACATCAAAGCGCGAGGATCTGCTCGATGTGACACTGGCGCTGCGGCGGCCGGCCGACTACCACCCGAACAAGGGGGCCCGCTTCGAAATTCACATCGAGAAGTCGCGAGCACTGTGCCCGGGTTTCGTGTCCTTGGAGGCCGAACTCAGTTCTGGCGCTGACGGCGGGGTCACGTGGTTGTACAAGCAGCTCGAACAGAGTCTGGAAGAACGCATCCGCCGCATGGATGCGGATGGAATGCCGAAACGCGAGATTGCCGAAGAGCTGCACATCAATCGGAGCCGGGTCTATCGTGTTCTGGCGCGTGCCAAAGAAGGAGCCTAATAAAAAGGTGCAACAGCCAAGTGCAACAACCTGCAACAGCCCGCAACTCAAGGTGCTCGCAAACGCTGCGGTGTTGCAGTTTTCTCACTCTATGTGCCTCGAAACTGCAACAAATCAATTTAACTACAACGGAATGTGAGAGCTAAGCTGTTGCAGATGGTGCCACAACAAAGGAAGTTTGTGCACACGCTGTTGCGTGAGCTTCCGAGGCAACAGCCAAGTGCAACCGCCTGCAACAGCCGCCAAAAATGAGCCTGGATCTGCTCAGCCTGCTGGAACAGGCCGGCGCCCGCGTTCGGGGACGCCGCGCCGACTGCCCGTCCTGTAAACGCCGCCGCGCAGTCTCCATCAACCCCGAAGAGGGTGTGTACTGCTGCCACGGGCTCGATTGCGACTTTCGCGGCAACTCGAATCTCCTGGCGCGACAGCTCGGGATCTCGCGCGAGTGGTTACCACGGCGGGAATTCCTGCGACGCCTTCGCCTTGAGCGTCGCGCCGATGCGATGGCACGTTATCTCTACTCGCGATTGCAAAGCCGGCGGTTTGAGCTTCTCGATGAGTTTCGCGCGCTCGACCGGTTGCGACATAGAGCCATCGCCGCTGGCGAGGGTCATGGGGCGTTCTGGGATGCGCTCGCGTTCATCTACCAACGGCAGTCAGTGATCGAGGCCGAACTCGACGCTCTGGAGAGCGCAAGCGCCCGTCAGTTGATTCCCTTAATTTCCGCTTGATAGAGATTCGAGGGCATTTTTTTGGCTCGGAAATAGGCGGCTGCCCGTCACTTCTCCCATCGGTGTGTCCACTACCTCGAACTGGCGGTTTGACCGTTTTTGACGTTTTTGCTGCTTCTCAGAACCAGTAAGTTACGTGGAATCAGTGGGGCTACAGGGTTCGAATCCCACCCTCTCCGCCAGTTTATCTGATTTGTTTCCTTACGCTTAGCGCGCTCCATTTCATCGTGTACCTTTACGTCCCCTTGGTTACGCCAGAGGTTTCCAAACTTGGAGTTTTCTTTTTGAGGATGGTGGCAGGAGGGGCTTCCCAGATCGGTTATCCAAAGCCGCCTTTAACGCAGAAGAGCCTTTTTTTGACTGGTCGTGAGCGTCGTTTGGCGGGCGACGAATTCATAAAAGTTTAACTTGACTTTTGATAAACCCTGGGTTAGGCTCGCGCCCAGTCGTCGAAGCCCAAAACAGCCGCTCGCCATTTCACCGTCCACGCTCCGGCGCCGACGACCGCATGAGGGTTGCCGCCGCGAACGTTTGTAAACAGGCGGATACCCTCACAAAGGAGGGAACCGTGCTTCGATACCAGTCATTCGCTTCGATGCTGCGAGCTACCGGGCTCGGTCTTTTGTGGGCTCTTTTGCCGCCGGGCTGCGCCTATGCACAGACTCAGGCCTGTTTCCAGACCGGCCAAACACCCACCCTGCAAACCTGGATTACGGAAGGGAGCTGTTACATAAGCGGATCGGCCGGCACAGTGACCTACACGTGGAATTCGACCACTGACAATCCCGCCGGATACGTTTGCACCAGCAACCCCACGAGCCTCTGCCCGACAGCGAGTCAGATCAACGTAAGCCAGACCCCAACCGATTGCAAAGCCGACGACGGCAATACCGGCAACGAGGAGTATTCAATTCTGTGGGTGCAGTCCGATTCCCGGCTCAACGTGAGCACTTCGGGCGATTATATAAATATCATTATCAGCGGGACGGTTAGTATGCCCACCGGGACTGGTAACCACAACAACTGGAACTGGCCCCACTTCGACTGCCAATCACAAGAAGGTCAGACCGGGTATGGAATTGAGGTTAATGAGACCGACGTCGACTGCGGAACAAATTGCACCGAAAACGCCAATATGAAGAACCTGGGCGGAGCTAGCCAAATCATCTGCAATGCTAGTGATAATCCGGGACCCCCGAATCCGCCATCTATCTACTGCACGGATTACACTCCCCCCGGAACGTATAATCCCCTCTTTAACGCCACTTTCAGCGGAGCTGGGCCTTACGACCTGACAGTCAAACTCAGCGTCAAGGTACCGTCTGAGCAAACGGGCAGCGCATTTCTCTACTCTGCCGGAACACATTTGAATCCCTAGCGCAAAGAATCTCGCCAGGAGGTCCGAGGGAAACAACAATGAAATCGAGAATGACGATGAGAACGGAAGTCGTACTTTTGGCTGCGGTGTCGATTGTGACTGGGCTGCGGGCGCAGGAGCCGGAGGCGAGGCAGTCCGCCCCCGGCGCGATCCTCAAGACCCTCATTAATTTCGACAACACCGACGGCGCTGACCCTTCGGCTGCCCTTGTCCAAGGCACGGACGGGAACTTCTACGGAACCACTGTCGGTGGCTTACCTAGCAAGGACGGAACCGTGTTCAAAATCACTCCGCAAGGAGCCCTGACCACGCTTCATGACTTTGACGGCACTGACGGCAGTGATCCGCAGGCTGCCTTGGTTCTGGGTATGGACGGCAACTTTTATGGCACGACGTTTGCTGGTGGAGCGAACGCAAACGCTTGCAACGGCTTCGGTTGCGGCACGGTTTTCAAGATCACGCCGGCGGGCACTCTGACCACGCTTTATAGCTTCTGCCCGCAAGCGCCTTGCCCGGACGGCGCTAGCCCCAGCGGGTTAGTCCAGGGCAGCGATGGCAATTTCTATGGGACAACGTTTCTCGGCGGCACGTGTTACGACGGCTGCGGCACCGTCTTCAAGATTACCCCCAGCGGGCTGCTGACCACGCTCTGCCGCTTTACGCCGAGTGGCGCGAGCGGCTCTTCGCCGGACCCTTTGGTCGCTCTCGTCCAGGGGACGGACGGGAACTTCTACGGGACGACCGATCAGGGAGGCTCCGGAACTGCTTGCTTCGGTGGCTGCGGCGCCGTCTTTAAGATTACGCCCCAAGGGGTGCTGACCACTCTGCACAGCTTTACGGGCACTGGTGAGGAGGGTTGGGGGCCTACGGGACTGGTCCAGGCCACGGACGGGAAGTTGTACGGCACAACCGGCGCGGGGGGAACAGGTACGAACTGCGATTTCAACGGCTGCGGGACGGTCTACAGGATCACCCCGGAGGGCGCGTTCACGACGGTAGCCGACCTCAACCTCATTGACGGCTCGGGCTCTTCGGGGGTAATTCAGGCCACGGACGGCAATTTCTACGGGACTGCGGAGCAAGGTGGCGCGTGCAATTGTGGAACAGTTTTCAAAGTAACACCCGAGGGGGTGCTGACCCCCCTGCACAGCTTCAACCTGTCAACCGGCGGTTACCTGCCTATTGCAGGTCTGATTCAAGCTACGAACGGAACCTTTTACGGAGATACCATCTATTCCAATCCCGGTTACGGCTCGGTCTTCAGCCTGTCGGTCGGGTTAGGTCCATTCGTAGAATCGGTACCGACTGCGGGCAAGACAGGGACAACCGTCAAGATTCTAGGCAACAATCTGCTCTTTGCTACCGCCGTCACGTTTAACGGCGTCGCCGCGACCTTCACAGCGAAGTCAGGCACCTACATCAAAGCCACGGTCCCAGCTGGGGCCACCACCGGGCCCGTCGTAGTAACCTTGCCGACCGGCGCGCTCACCAGCAACATGAGTTTTCAGGTACTGCCATAATCGCGCAGTTCCTTAGGCGACTGGCCTTGTCATGCGTTCCGGCGGTGCCCAGCTCCGCCGGTCAGCAATCGGCGGTCAGCGAGGTCAATATGGAACTGAGAATATTTAGAGTTAAAACGGCGTCTACGCTTCTTACGGCGTCGCTGATCGTGGTCGGACTGCGTGCCCAGGATCAGGCACCGGGGCAGCCCGCCTCATCAGGCCCGGTCCTCAAGACGCTCTTTGAGTTCGACAACACCAACGGTGCTTATCCTCAAGCTGCCCTTGCTCAGGGTGCCGACGGAAACTTCTACGGAACGACAGTCGGCGGCACCGACGGAACCGTGTTCAACATTACGCCGGAGGGACAGTTGGCAACACTCCACAGCTTCAATGGCACTGATGGTAACGATCCGATAGCCGCACTGGTTCTGGGTACTGACGGCAACTTTTACGGCACGACATATGGGGGGGGGAGCACGCGGACGCTTGCTCGGCTGCATGCGGTGTGGTTTTCAAGATCACGCCGGCGGGCGCGCTGACAACGCTATATAGCTTTTGTGCTCAAGCGGGTTGCGCGGATGGCACTGGCCCGGGCGCGTTAATTCAAGGGGCTGACGGTAACTTCTACGGCACAACTACATTCTCTGCGAGCAATACTTGCGTCAACGGCTGCGGCACGGTTTTCAAGATTACTCCAACCGGTGTTTTGACCACTCTCTACCAGTTCACCGCTCCAGGAGGTTACGGCGCCGACCCTTTGGCCGGACTCGTCCAGGGGACGGACGGCAACTTTTACGGGACGACTGGTTCAGGGGGCTCGGGCACCGCCTGCTCTGGCGGCTGCGGTATCGCCTTCAAAATGACTCCCCAAGGCGCATTCACTACTCTGTACAACTTCACGGGCACAGGCGCGGAGGGTTGGAGTCCGGGAGCATTACTCCAAGCTGCGGACGGGAACTTCTACGGGACGACCGGCTTAGGAGGGTCCAGCAGCACCTGCGGCTTCTATGGCTGTGGAACCGTGTTCAAGATGACGCCACAAGGTGCCGTCACCACGCTAACCAGCCTTAACTTCAATGTCGGCTCGGAGCCTCGGGGGCGGTCTGGTTGAGGGCACGGACGGCAATTTCTACGGGACCGGAGAGTTCGGTGGTGGCGAGTGCAACTGTGGGTCTCGTTTTCAAGGTAACGCCCGAAGGCGTGCTGACCTTGCTGCACAGTTTCAATAATAGCAAAAGTGGGTATTTCCCTTTTGCAGGCCTACTCCAAGATACGAACGGAACGTTCTACGGAGACACCTTCTACTCCAGTCTTCCCTACGGCGATGGCATCATCTACAGCTTGTCTGTTGGACTTGGGCCGTTCGCCAAGTCAGTGCCGACGGTCGGCAAGATCGGAACACCCGTCAAGATCCTGGGAAACAATCTGAAGTTCGCCACCGGCGTCGCGTTTAACGGCGTCGCCGCGACCTTCACAGCGGAGTCAGGCACCTACATCAAAGCCACCGTCCCAGCTGGGGCCACCACCGGGCCCGTCGTAGTAACCTTGCCGACCGGCACGCTGACCAGCAACGTGAGTTTTCAGGTGCTGCAGTAGGCTCTGATTTTCCTTACGCGGTCGGTCTTATCTTATGCTCCCGGGTGCCGCATACGTCGCGCGCTTTTCGCGATGTATGCGACTCGCTGATGGTAAAGTGGCGCCTACATGCGAAACAACAGCACGTAGGCGCCACCCGCGGGGCGGGGAACCTGGGCCAAGAGAAAGCCGCACAGCTTCGCTGTGCGCCAGCCGCGCCAGCAATTGGGGGAGGTCAATATGGAACCGAGAGCGGTTACAAGAGTTAAAGCGGCGATTGCGCTTCTTGCGACCTCGCTGATGGCAGTCGGACTGCCTGCGCAGGAGCAGGGTCCAGGGCGGCCTGCCTCCAACGCGGTCTTCAAGACGCTCCTTAGGACGTGCGCATAAATAACATGAACAATTCTAGTCCGCGAGAGGCAGGATAGAATAGTTCCATTCACCGTGAAATGTTGCAGGCCTGAGGTTGACCTTAGCAAACTCGGAGTCCGGTACTTTGATTCCTGTCGGATACTTCTTTCGAGAGAGTCTAGCCTTGACCCGAAGCCCGGTACTGGTCTGGGTGCTTCCGATGAGGTTGACAATCGTCTCGTAACTGACCAGCGGTCGGCCTCGCCAGTTCTGGGTGATGAAGGAAAACATCCGATGCTCAATCTTGTTCCTTAACCGGCCAATCTTTCCTCATTTTCCGTCTGTTTCGATGTTGTGTAGCTGTGAAGCAACGGCGAGGAGACGTTTGTGGAGGCGCTGCAGTTGGCGACGGATTTTCTCATCGCTGAGCTGACGACGATACATCTCG
>DATDGP010000205.1:0-27121 GCA_036522035.1 Terriglobales bacterium | reverse complement strand
ACCGCTGGTAAGCCATAAAATGTGAGAAACAAGAGCCAATAAGTTGAGGCCGGAGGTCCAAGGACAATGAAGAGAAAACTCACTTACGCCGTCATGCTGGGGCTGTTATTCGCGATCGTCGGGGCCAACGTGGCGTTGGCGCAGTACACGGCCACCGTCAGCGGCAGGGTCACGGATGACGGCAAGCCCCAGGCCGGCGTACAGGTGATCAACACCAACGCCAGCAACGGTCGCCAATTCAAGATGAAGACCGACAAGAACGGCGGTTATTCAGCGATCGGCGTCCCTTTTGACAACTACAACGTCACAGTCGTCAACGCCTCTGGGGAAAACGTGTATACGCATAAGAATCTCAATGTGGGCCAGAGCGGAGGCGACATTGCGACGGTATGGGACATTGACCTCACCAAAGGCGGATCGGGCAAGCAAGCCGGAGGCGCAGGCGGGGGCACCATGGGACAAACGGCGGCAGCCGATGCCAACACCAAAGGCCAGCCGAAAGTGACCACGGAAGAGGTCGAGAAGATCAAGGCATCGAACGCTAAGGCCGAGGGCATCAATGCGTTGATCACTCAGTACAATGCGGCCGCGGCGGCCAAGGACTGGAAGTCAGCCGTCCCTCCGCTCCAGGGAATGATTGCCGCCGATCCCACCCGTTGGGAGTATCTTCAGGCGTTGGGCAACGCGCAGTTAAATGAGGGTGATTACGAGGAGAGCATCAAAACTTACGAGCAAGGCGTCACAGTTGCCCAGGGTTACGTTTCCGGCACCACCGCCAGGGATCCCAAAAACCCCAATTCGGATCCAGCCAAGGCCAAGGCGGGGATCGGTCAGATGTACGCCAGCCAAGGCAGCGCCTACCTCAAGCTGCACAAGAATGAGGAAGCGATCGCCGCATTCAACAAAGCCGCGGAGCTGGATCCCAACCCTGCGGTTGCGTACTTCAACATCTGTGCCACCCAGTACAACGTGGGGAACATGGCCGGTGCCGCGGCCGCCTGCGACAAGGCAATTGCCGCTGATCCTAACAAGGCCGACGCCTATTTTATTAAGGGCTCAGCCCTGTACGGCGACGGCAAACTCGATGCGAACAATAAATACGTGGTCCCTCCGGGTACAGCCGAAGCGCTCAACAAGTACCTGGCACTGGCTCCCGACGGCGGTCACGCCGCTGATGTGAAGGCCATGCTAGAAGCCATCGGCGCGAAAATTGAGACCTCATACGGCAACAAGAAGAAGAAATAGGAAACGAGAGTGTCGAATCTGGCCCGGCCCCATGGCCGGGCTTTTCCAATCCTGGCAGACTTTTCGTCCTTCCAGGGCTGACTTCTCGTCCTTCTTCCCGGCTATAATCTCCAGCACACAAGCCTAATCTCCAAATCTTGCGGAGGAACACACATCATCATGAAGAGAAAAGAGTGGATTGTTACGGGCGCGTTCTTGCTTTTGCTGAGCTGCACTCCCGCCTGGCCTCAGCCTATGAATGGCTCAGTCACCGGCATCATCACCAAGAATAACGAGCCGGCAGCCAATTTGCAGGTTCTGATCATCAGCCAGACCATCGGCAGGGAGTTCAAGGCGAAGACCAGCAAGAAGGGAGAGTTTCTGTGCGCAGGCCTGGTTATCGATGACTATCGACTGGAGGTGATCGGGACGAACGGCGAAGTTCTGTACGTCAACGATACGATCGTGCAGGTCCACGGCCCCGATGCCATTGCCTTAAACATAGATCTGGCAAACCCCGAGGCCAGCAAAGGCCGGGCCGGCACCGCGGCCGATGCCAAGAGTCTTACCGCGGGCAAGATGACCAAGGAGCAGATCAAGGCCCATGACGCCCAGGTCAAGGCTGACAACGAGAAAATCTCTCGCATGAACGAATTCATCGGGCAATACCAAGCGGCGGCCAAGACGCAGAATTGGCCGGAGGCGGAAAAAGCCCTTCAGCAGCTCTTGACACTCCTCCCCGATACCACGCGGTGGGAGTTCTATACTGCCCTGGGCGACACACAAAGTCGCAACAACGAGCAGCAAGAAGCCATCCAGAGCTACGACAAGGGAATTCGCATCGCCCAAACGATTGTCGCCGGGAAAGCTCCCGCTGATCCCCGGAATCCCAATCCTGATCCCGCGAAGGCAAAAGCCGCTGTGGGCCAGATGTTAATTGCGGAAGGCAACATCTACGTGAAGTTGCAACAGCCGGAAATGGCCACGCCTCTGTTCCAGCAAGCCACGTTGGACACCCCGAACCCAGGATTGGCGTACTACAACCTGTGCGCTGTGGAATTCAACGCCAACAAGATGCAGGAGGCCGTGAGCGCTTGCAACAAGTCCATTGCCGCCGATCCTGCCCGCGCCGATGCGTGGTTCTTCAAGGGTGCGGCTCTCTACAAAACCGGACCCACTGCCAGCAGCAAAGGCGACACGGTGGCTGCGCTGAACAAGTACCTGGAGCTCGAACCCCAAGGCCAGCATGTCAGTGAGGCCAAGACGATCCTCGAGACGTTCCAGAAATAGCGCGTCGTTCCGGCCGATAAACAGTAACGCCCTCCGCTTGGAGGGCGTTGCTGTTTGAGATCTCGGTGTGTGCTCAGGGAAGGCTTTTCAGCGCGGTGAGGCACTCTTCGTTGTCTGGGACCTGACCCAGTTCATAAGTCTTGGCGAAGGCCACCTTCCCCTGCTTATCGACGATGAAAATCGCGCGATTGCTGATGCCGGGCAGCGGCTCTGTCTCGCGGAAAACGCCGAACTTCCTCGACACGCCGCCGTGGGGCCAGAAGTCACTGGCCAGCGTGTAGTCGCCGCCAATGGCTTTTTCCTGCCAGGCGATGTGGCTGTAGAGAGAGTCCACGCTGATCCCTACTACCTCGGCGCCGACTCCGGAGAATTTGTGCAAATCGGTCTTGAATCCCGACATCTCAGTGGTGCAGGTCGGACTCCAATCCAGGGGATAAAAAGCCAGCAAGACATTCTTCTTGCCCCGCAGATCGCTTAGCTTGAATTTATGTTTTTCTTTGCCGGTAATCGCCGGCAGCTCAAAATCCGGGGCTTCATCTCCTACTTTCAACGGCGCCATTTCAACCTCCAAAGGATTGCCACAAACCACAGGCCAGGCAGAATCAAGGAATCTCTAGGCGAGTCTAGATCATCAATTTTACGTGGTCAAAAATCCTGGGACAAGTTAACTTAGAAGAAAACGGCTGCCGCCCGGGCCGCATCCTAACGGGACGGCCTCCAGATTCAATCTGCAAGGAGCTCGTGAACTCATGCTGGGATTCGGTGACTACAATTACGAACATTTTTCGCCGGAGATGTTCCACGAACTGGAGCACGCCCGCTTCTCCGGTCCTCTGGCGGGCGAAAGCGCTCCCGACTTCAAAGGTAAAACGCTGAATGGAGACAAGGTTCGCCTAAGCGATTATCGCGGACGGAAGAACGTGCTGCTGGTGTTCGGGTCGGTGACCTGCCCCATGACCGCAGCTTCAATTACCGCCCTCAACGAGTTGTATGACCTAGTCGGGGGCAATGAGATTGAGTTCCTGTTTATCTACGTTCGTGAAGCCCACCCCGGTGAAAAGATTCCTGCACACGATTCGGTCAGCGACAAGACCGCAGCCGCAAAGTTGCTTCGCGAAGAAGAAGACATTGAGATGCCGATCCTGGTGGATGACCTCTCCGGTTCCATTCACCGCAAATACTCGCGGCTGCCCAACCCAGCGTTCCTCATCGACAGATCCGGCTGCGTTGCATTTCGCTCCATGTGGGCCAATCCCGAAGAACTTGCCGCCGCCATCGAAGAATTGCTGGAAGCACAGCACAAGCGCGGCGTCGACCACGTGATCGCCCGTGATGGTGAAGGTCTCTCCATGCCCGTCTCCTACGCCATGCTCAGTTCCTTCCGAGCCCTGGAGCGTGGCGGGCGGGAAGCGGTCAGCGACTTCCGCGAGGCCATCGGCGGGGTCGAAACCGGACCAGAAGGCGGCGCGTTTTCCGAGTCCCTGCTGGAACACCCTGGACGGGTCCTGGCGGTAACCGCCTTGACCACCGCGGTCCTGGCCGGCGGTCTCTATGCCGGGTTTGAACTGCGCAAGCGGCGACTGGGTGTCCGCCGCAATCCCTACCGGGCGTACGAGAAAGACGAAGTGCGCGATGCGGAAACAGGTGAGGATTACGGAGCGGTGGGAATCTGATCCATATACCGAGTACATCGAGCCCTGTATCCCAAGCAAAAATCCCTCACTGAGTCCCAATTCTAGAAAGCCAATGCCTGCTCGGCAGCGGAAATGGTCCGCTGAATATCTTCAGCGGTGTGCGCTGCGCCAACGAACATCGCCTCAAACTGTGACGGCGGAAGATAAACGCCCTGCTCCGCCATAGCTCGGTGAAAGCGCGCAAAGGCTCGCGTGTCGGACTTGGCGGCACTATCCCAGTCAAAAACCGGACCCGACTGAAAGAACCAAGTAAACATCGAGCCAACGCGGTTGGCCGCGAGTGGGACGCCTTTCGCTTTCGCCACAGCAAGAACTCCCTCAACCAAAGCAGAAGACTTCTCTTCAAGCTGCTTGTAAATCGCTGGATTCCCCTTGAGTTCGCGCAAAGTTGCCATGCCGGCAGCCATTGCCAGTGGATTACCCGAGAGGGTCCCCGCCTGATAGACCGGACCCAGGGGCGCGACCATCTCCATGATCTTCGCGCGTCCGCCATAAGCGCCTACCGGTAATCCTCCGCCGATGATCTTTCCCAATGTGGTCAAATCTGGCTTGATGCCGTAGAGCTCTTGGGCTCCGCCGAAAGAGACGCGAAACCCGGTCATGACTTCATCGAAGATCAGCAACGCCCCAAGCTCTGATGAGATCTCGCGCAGGAACTTGAGGTATCCGGTCCGCGGCGGCACGCATCCCATGTTGCCTACCACCGGCTCGACGATCACACAAGCGATCTGATCTTTGAGTTTCTGAAACGCCGCTTCGACGGCGTGCTGGTCGTTGAAGGGCAACGCAACCGTGAATTGCGCCTGTTCCTCGAGGACGCCGGCAGAACCGGGAATGCCCAGCGTCGCCACGCCCGATCCCGCTTTCACCAGCAAAGAATCCGCGTGACCGTGATAGCAGCCTTCAAACTTCACGATATATTTTCGTCGGGTAAAGGCTCGCGCCAGCCGGATGGCGGACATCGTCGCTTCCGTACCGGAGCTGACGAAGCGGACCTTATCGATCGAGGGGAGCGCCGCGATCACGGCTTCAGCCAGGTCGGCCTCGATGGGAGTGCAGGCCCCAAAGCTCGCGCCGTCGCGATTCGCCTTTTCCACGGCTTCCACGACAACCGGATTCGCATGTCCTAGGATCAGCGGTCCCCATGAGCCTACGTAGTCGATGTACTCGTGACCGTCGGCGTCCCAAATGCGCGAGCCTTTGCCGCGCACGATGTAGGGCGGCTCGCCACCGACGGACTGGAACGCCCGCACCGGTGAATTGACGCCGCCGGGGATTACGCGGCAGGCACGCGCATGCATTTCTGTGCTTTTGCTCATGAACGCTCGCCTCAAATACTAGCAGTTCCGTTGGGAAGGTCACGCTGCGCCGGCATCTCCGTGCCGGTGGACCCGATTCCTCGACCTGCCATGATCGTCGTGAAGAAAAGACTCCAGTTCGAAGGTGGAAACTTTGTTTCTCCCTTCACTTCTGCTTTCACTCATCGCTTCTGTGACGCTCGAGGGCCTGGTTCTTTAGAAGGAAGAATTCCGCCAACAAACAGTTGGTATCAACAGAACAGGTTGTCGTTCGATTTCTCGATCACCCATCGCCAGACCACCCGATCTCTCGGATCTGCCTGAAGTACGATAAAATTAACCTGTGATCCTGCCGTTCGTCCGCGAAGTCCTGGCGGACGTCGAAAAGAGCCTAGGGTTCCAACAGGCGGCCGCATATCTCAGACAGCGTAGGGGGGGCTCGGCTCCGCCTGCGGGGCGAATCCGTCTGTCCGGGCTAGTCCCCACAGCAAAGTCACTCCTTATTCCATTTCTTCAGCGCGCCAGTGGTCGTCCGGCGATCATCATCACGTCCAGCAACCGCGTTGCCGAGGCCATGTTTCCTCTGGTGCAAGCGTTTTGCGAGCTGAGCGGCGCGTGTTCTCCGCAAGCGGTGGTCAAGCTCTCCGCGTATGACGTACTCGCTTTCGAGAATCTCTCGCCGCATCCCGATATTCAGGAAGAGCGCGCAACCGCGCTGTGGAAGATCGTTTCCGGAACGGTCTCGATCGTGATTGTGCCGGTTGAGGCGGCGGCCATGCGGCTACTGTCGCCCGGCCACTATGCTGGCCTGGCGCGGATTATTCGCCTCACCGAGACGGTCGATCTCGACGAGCTGGTCGCGCACCTGAACATGGTGGGCTACGTCGCGGTCGACGTCGTCGAGATGCCCGGGCAATATGCCATCCGTGGCGGCCTGATTGACGCTTACCCGCCCGAGGCTGACCGGCCGATGCGAATCGAGCTGTTCGGGGATGAAGTCGAGTCCATCCGTAAATTTGATCCCGGAACGCAGCGCTCAGCCGCTCCGGTCGAGGAAGTGATCCTGTTGCCGCTGACGGAGACTCCGGTCCGCGAAGAAGTGCTCGCCAGGATCCACGCGCGGCTTTCCGGCGGTCGGGTCGAGGGCGCCGATGAAACTGTGCGCAGCGCTTTTCAGGAGACAGGTGCCACGGTTTTTCCCGGATGGGAGTTCTACGCTCATGCAGGGGCGCCGTACACGTTGTTTGATCTGCTTCCCGATGCCGTCGTTTTTCTCGATGAACCCTCGACAATTGACTCCGAGTTCGACCACTGGTGGGAGCGTTCCAAACAGCGCCACGAGGTAAGCGGCGTCGGCAGACTGGCTACTCCCGAAGACATCTATCTGCCGCCGGAGCGATGGAAGGAGGTCTTGGCCGAGCTTCCGGGAGGCTCGCTCGAACAGCTCGCCCTGCTCCGCATTGCCCAGATCGAGAACTCTCTTGGCCTGACCGAGCCCGAGATACCTCAAGAGCCGTTAGTTGAATTCGCCACCCAATCCACCATGCGCTTTCATGGGTCAGTCCCGGCCATGGTCGAAGAAGTCCGAAAAATCACCGCGGAAGGGCGACGCGTGATGTTTGCCGCGCCCAATACAGGCGAGATGGAACGACTGGCGGATATCTTTACTGAATACCAGCTTCCCTTCCGCCTGGGCACGCGCACTCCCGCGCCGGGGGGCGAGACCTACCTCGGCGAGACCACCTACTTCTCCGGGGACCTCACCACGACGACCATCGTGCGTGCTGCGGTGCCTGACGGCGTGGTGCTGCTCGAATCGCGACTAGTGATCTTCGGGGCGCTCGATCTGTTCGACGACTCGGAGCTTGTGGTCCAGAGCCCGTTGCGGCAGCGGTCGAAGACTGCGGCCTTCATGTCCGATTTCCGCGACCTCGCCGTGGGAGATTTCGTGGTCCACGTGGAACATGGGATCGGCATGTACCTGGGGCTCAAGGAACTGCACCAGGGCGAGACCGCTGGCGAGTTCATGGGGCTCGAATTCGCCGAGGCGGCGAAGCTCTACGTTCCGCTCACGCGTCTCGACCTCATTCAGAAATACCGTTCGAGTGAAGGAGTGGCGCCGGCGTTGAGCCGTCTGGGCGGGACCGCGTGGGCCAAAACCAAGGCCCGCGTGAAGAAGGCCATGAAGGATATGGCTGACGAGCTGCTGAAACTCTATGCTTCGCGCAAAGCCGCTCAGGGTCACACTTTCCCTCCCGATACGCAATGGCAGCGCGAGTTTGAAGATTCGTTCGAGTTCAACGAGACCGACGACCAGCTCACCGCAAGCGCCGACATCAAGCGCGACATGGAGAGCCCGCTGCCCATGGACCGGCTGCTCTGCGGCGATGTGGGTTACGGCAAAACCGAGGTTGCCATGCGCGCCGCCTTCAAAGCCGTCCAAGACAACAAGCAGGTAGCGGTGCTCGCTCCGACTACGGTTCTGGTTTTCCAGCACTTTGAGAATTTCAAGCGCCGCTTTGCCGCGTTTCCCATCACGGTGGGGATGATGAGCCGGTTTCGCACCACGAAGCAGTTGAAGGAAACGGCAGAGCGCGTGGAGCAGGGTAAGGTCGACATCCTGATCGGCACGCATCGGCTGCTTTCCCGGGACGTCAAATTCCAAGACCTGGGACTCGTGATCGTGGACGAAGAGCAGCGTTTCGGCGTGCGCCACAAAGAGCGGCTCAAACATCTGCGCAAGGAAGTGGACGTGCTCACGATGTCGGCCACGCCGATCCCGCGCACGCTGCACATGTCGATGGTCGGGCTGCGCGACATGAGTTTGATCGAAACGCCTCCCAAAGATCGCATGGCGATTCAGACGGTAGTCGCCGCCTACGATGAAAAGTTGGTGCGCTCTGCGCTGGAGCACGAGTTGGAGCGCGGCGGGCAGGCGTATTTTGTCCATAACCGAGTGGACTCGATCTACGAAATCGCTGCCAAGATTCAGCAGCTGGTGCCGCGGGCGCGAGTGCTGGTTGGTCATGGACAGATGTCAGAAGGCGAGCTCGAGAACGTGATGCTGGCCTTCGTCCGCCATGAAGCCGACATCCTCATTGCCACTACCATCATCGAGAACGGCCTGGACATTCCGTTGTGCAATACCATCGTCGTGAACCGCGCCGACCGCCACGGGCTCTCGGAGCTTTACCAGTTGCGCGGACGCGTAGGACGCTCTAACCGTCGGGCGTACGCCTATCTGCTGGTCCCCGGCGAACAGGAATTGACGTCGGTAGCGCGTCGGCGGCTGGCTGCGCTTAAGGAATTCTCCGACCTGGGCGCCGGGTTCAAGATCGCGGCGCTCGATCTGGAGCTGCGTGGCGCCGGAAACCTCCTGGGGGGAGAGCAGAGCGGTAACATCGATGCCGTCGGCTTTGAGATGTACACCGGTATGCTCGACCGCGCGATCCGCGAGCTCAAAGGTGAAGAGCTCGCGGAGAAGGTCAGTACCCAGTTGAATCTGGGCATCGACCTGCGCATTCCCGGGGATTACATCGGCGAAGAAAATCAGCGACTGCGCATGTACAAACGCGCGGCAGGAGTCGAGAGCGAATCACAGCTGGAGGACGTCCGCAAGGAACTCGAAGACCGCTACGGTCCGATGCCGGCCCCGGTTCGGTATTTGCTGTCCGCCGCGGCTCTCAAGCTGCTGTGTGAACGCGTGGGCGTGCTCGCCATGGACCGCAAGCGCGACTCCATCACTATTAAGTTTACTGAACAGGCATCCGTCGACCCGGAAAGACTCGCTCGCTTCCTGGCGCAAGCTCGGGGCGCACAATTCTCGCCCGGCGGAGTGCTGAAGTTCAGTCTGAAATCCACCCAACCGGAAGCCATCATCGACCAGCTCCACGGCTTGTTGCGCGAGCTGAGCGCGGAGACGGAGAAAGTCTGGATGGAGTGAGAACTACTTCTAAGCGCCGAGCTGGACGGCTCGCACTTCCTGGATCTCCGGTAGCTCGCGCAACGCATCGAGCACCGCGTCGGGAGCAGGTGAATCAACCTGCACAACTGCGATAGCCTGAGCGCCGGCCTGCTGCGAACTGCGCCCGAGGGCGAAGTTGCCGATATTGACTTTGCCGCGGCCGAGAATGGTGCCTATTTTGCCAACTACGCCAGGAACGTCGTGGTTGCGGATGTAGATCAGATTGCCTTCGAGCGGCACTTCTATGTTGATATCGTCCACGCCCAGCAGACGCAGTGACGTGCCACGCAGAACTCCACCACGAACACGCCGGCGGTCTGATGTCGTCTTCAGCATCACCGAGATTACGTCCGCTGTCGCTCCCGGCGCGGCTTCCTGCTTAGTCTCGGAAATACGGATGCCGCGCTCCTGGGCGATAGCGGCAGCGTTGACCACGTTGGCGTGCTCATCCATGCGCTGATTCAGCACCCCCTGGATGATCGAGTTGCGAATCAATTCCGTAGGCCACTCCGTGAGACGGCCGCTGTAACGAAGCGAAATCTCCTGTGGCGTGCCTGCGCCCGAAGCGACGTTGGCGAGGAACGCTCCGAGCTTTTCCGACAGCGCCAGATAGGGGCGCATGATGGTGTACAGCTGATCGTCAAGCGACGGCATGTTGACTGCGTTCTGGATGACACCACGCTTCAGATACTCGCGCACCTGCCCGGCGATCTGCACGCCCACAGCTTCCTGGGCTTCGTTGGTTGATCCGGCAATGTGCGGCGTGGCAATCACGTTCTCAAGCGCCAGCAGCGGGTCGTTGGTCGGCGGTTCATCAGTGAAGACGTCAAGTGCGACGCCGGCAATGCGTTTGTTCTCCAGCCCAGCAATCAGGGCGGGTTCATCCACCAGTTCGCCGCGCGCGCAGTTGACGATCCGCACGCCTTTCTTCATCTTGGCAATGGCAGCGGCGTTGATCATTCCGGTCGTCTGCGGAGTGAGTCCTACGTGCAAGGTTAGGTAGTCGGAAGCCGCGTAGAGTTGATCGAGGTCGGCGAGGTGAATTCCCAGCTCCCGGGCCACAGGTGCGCCGACGAAAGGATCGTGGGCCACTAGCTTCATCTCGAATGCACGTGCGCGCCGCGCGACCTCGATTCCGATGCGGCCCAGCCCGATGATCCCCAGCGTCTTACCACGCAACTCGGTGCCTTGTAGCGATTTCTTCTCCCATTTGCCGGCGCGGGTAGTGGAATCGGCGCGGGAGATGTGGCGCGCCAGCACTAGCATCAGAGCCAGAGTATGCTCGGCTACGGCTACGGCGTTGGCGCCAGGAGTATTCATTACGGCGATGCCGGCCTTGGTGGCCGTTTCGAGATCAATGTTGTCCACGCCCACTCCGGCCCGGCCGATTACGCGTAGCTTTTCTGCGGCCCGCAGGACCTGGGCGTTTACGTCAACCGCTGAGCGCACGATCAGGGCATCGGCATCGCGGAGGACGGCTGCCAGTCCGTCTTGGATCTGGTCCGGAGTAATCACCGTCCAGCCAGGCTCATCTTTCAGAAGTTGCACGGCGCGGGCGGAAATTTTCTCGGCAACAACGATCTTCATCCGTTTTCTCTCAGTGCGCGGTCCACGACCGGCCGCTCCGATTCGGCATAAACCTGTTGCGCGGCGTGAAGCCCTGCGCCAAGTTCCACCGGCAACCCCAGTCCGGCCAGAACATGCTCCAGCGCTCCGATGGCGGCAATCGTATCCAGGTAGTCGTAATAACCGAGATGGGCGATGCGGAAGAGCTGTCCTTTCATCTCACCCTGCCCATTCGCGATTACAGCGCCGAATCGGTTGCGATAGGCTTTCACAATCTCGCCAGAATCGATCCCTGAAGGCGAAGCAATAGCGGTGAGCGCTGCGGCAGGTGAGCCTGGAGCAAACAACTTCAGCCCTAAGGCGCGCGCAGCAGCCCGAGTCATGGCCGCCGCGGTCTCGGCGTTGTCGATGAGCACTTCGCGGCCGGTAGCCAGATCACCGCCACCTTGTTCGCGCACGTAATCGAACGCCGCAGCCAGCGCCGCGACCAGGGCCGTAGACGGCGTATAGGAAGATTCGCCTTTGGCGCAGTTCTTGCGCTCTTTGCGCAGATCAAAGTAGTAGCGCGGATTCTTGGTGATCTCCATGCGCTGCCACGCGCGCTCGCTCACCGCGCAGTAGGCCAGACCCGGCGGGACCATCACGGCTTTCTGCGAGCCGCCGATGATGACGTCCACGCCCCAGCCACTCACGTCGAAGTGCGTGGTGCCGAGACCGGTGATAGCGTCGGCCACCAGCAGCGTATCCGACCCACGCAACACGCGGGCGACACCGCCGACGTCATGGCGAACGCCGGTGGAACTCTCCGTCGCCTGCATGTAGAGAACTTTATGTTCAGGCCGTAGCTTCTCGCGGACTTGCTGCGGGGTGACGGTCTCGCCGTAGGGTGCGCGGACCGTCTCCACCTGGCAGCCGTAGGTTTGGGCCAGTCCTTCCCAGCGCTCTCCGAATTTGCCCGCGGTCACCACCAGCACGTGGTCGCCGGGCGAGGTGAGGTTGGCTACGGAGGCTTCCATGGCGCCGGTCCCGGAGGCCGTGAACAAAACGACGTCATTTTTGCTGCCGACGAAAGTCTTCAGATCGGCGAGCACCCGAGTGAGTAGTGCCCGGAACTCCGCCGTCCGGTGGTGCATGGTGGCGGCGGCCATGGCTAGTTGCGCGGAGGGTAGTAGTTGGGTTGGTCCGGGAGTATAAAGGCGGCCTTTGCGAATCATATGTCAAAACCCTTGTCGGCTTGGGTTATGGTGCAATGAGATCAATCTTGTTGAAATCAGCAGGGCGAGCTGAGTAGGTTTGCGGGCCGTGTCTCAACAGCACCACACTTTGGGTTGGATCTTCGGCATTCTGAACCACCAGCAGAGCATCCCCATCTGCGGCGAACTGGGGCGCCGCAGACCATTCTATCGCCGGAAGGCTGCGGTGGGGAATAGCCGCGATCAGATCGACACGTGGGAAGATGACATCGTAGGCCACCATGCCCCCGGCCAGCATCACCAGCCGCCGCTGTCCCGAGGCGTCGAGCAGCAGATAGGCGGAGTCACGCACCTGTGAGTGACCGGTGAAATCGGCAGTCACTCGGCCACTGAGCGGCAGCCGCCGTTCGCGGAGGAAGCGCAGGGCTACCCCGGAGAAATCGTCGGCCCACGCCACATGCCAGCCTTGAAGCTTTTGGATATGCGGGGCATCGGCGAGCAGCACGCCAACGCCGGAGGGAATGTGTGTAGCCGTTCGCCCTTCGGCGCTGGGACGGTTGTACGGCTGAGCAAAGAGCAGGATCACGAGTCCGATGAGTCCCGCCACCAGGGTCACACGAATCGTCCAGGTGCTGCCCAAGCGTGATAGAGGCTGGATCTTGATCTGATCGGCGCCGGGCATCGCGTCTAGGCGCTCCGCCACGGCGGCCATGGCGTGCAGATGGTCCATCACATGGTTGGCGGTGAAGTCCGGAATCGTCAACTCGCTGAGCTGGATCGTCTGCCCGCTCATGGCCAAGCCGGTTTGTGTGGAACAGCAGAGCTGTTCCAGGCTGGCGAGGACCGCGCTGTCCGCCAGGTGCATGCGGGCTTCCGCTGGAAAATTGGTACGGGTGCTGAACCTTTTGTCGAGTTCGGTACTTCCCGAGCGCAAGATGACGCGGCCTTCGCTGGTGGCGACGGTACGGGGCATGAGCCAGAGGTCGAAGGTCACCGGCGCCCGCATTTGGATTTCGAGACCCGGTGTATCCATCCTTCGGGAGAAGCGAACGATGGTCGGACGGTTGCGAAAATGCCCGCCAACCACGACATCCCGTCTGTCGCGGATCGCCTGGGTTTCGAGAACGGAGGCAATCTGCAGCACCGCGCGCTCCAGGTCCTTGTAGCCGCGAAAGACCGCGAACCGCCGCACCCAGTACACGATGATCCCGACGATGCCCACCAGGATAGCGATGTCCAGAATGATGGCAGTCGGCGACATGGGAGGATCATCTCCAGGCGGTTGGCCCGATCATACTTGGCGCGCTCGCCGGAATCAATTTGTGCGACGGTGAATGTCGCGCTGTTTATAATCGTAGTTTGTTCTCGAGCGAGGCTTCAAAACATGGGAATCAGCGAACAGATTCAGAAAGACCTGGTGGAAGCCATGCGCAGCCGAGAGCAATTGCGGCTCTCCACGCTGCGCATGGTCAAAGCAGCCCTCAAGAACAAAGAGATCGACAAGCGCGGCCCGCTCGATGAGAAAGAGGTGCAACAGACTCTGGCCACTCTCGTCAAGCAGCGCCGCGATTCTATCGAACAGTTCTTGAAGGGCGGCCGCCAAGAACTGGCTGACAAAGAAGCCGCCGAGATCAAGCTGATCGAGACCTATCTGCCCAAAGCCATGGACGATGCGGAGATCGCAGCAGCGGTTAAGGCTGTGATCGCCGAAATGGACTCGCCAACGACGAAAGACATGGGCGCGGTGATGAAGAACGTCATGGCGAAACTCCAGGGTGGCGGAGCCCGCGTGGACGGCAAGACCGTCAGCGAGATGGTGAAGAAGCAGTTGGGAGGATGAATCGCTGGAGATTGTCGCGAATGCTTCTGCTGGCGTTGCTCACCGCGCCATACGATTGCCGGAAAGGAAATCTTCACTACCGATCGGACATCGGCCTTCTCTCTAAGGTCAAGCTACTAACCCTTTAGCAGTCGCCCTTTCGTGCTGCCAAAATCAGGGTTGCCTCAGAAATTACTTGCCTGCGCGAAACTCTGATGGCCATACTACCGTTCAAATAAACAAGGACTTCCATCATGTTGAACCAGAGGAGGGCATTCAGCATGACGGCAGAGGCGGTGACATATGGTTTCCGAATCCAATCCGTTGCACCAGCTATTCACTGAGATTGTGGGACGCAACTACGGCGAGGTGGGCATCTCGAGCCCCGAAGTTCAAGGCTACGTGTCGACGATGTTGACTGAGTTTTGCGAGGCCGATAATCTCTTTAAGATTCGCGACGCAGAGGGCCGGCCGCTGCACGATATGGGCGAAATGCTCCTCGAGTCCGATCCGGTCTATGGGCCGGCGGCGTCGTTCGACCGCGAGCGCCAAGTGCGCAAGCACATCGGCGATTACTCGCTGTTCTTTACCGGGATGTTTCCGGAGAGCATCAACTGGTCACGACTGAGGCGGAGTCGCGTGGAAAGCCTCGTGGACTTTGTAAAGGCGGGCAAGGAGAGCTACTACATCGTTTCCAAGTTTGAGTATTTTGAGTACGCTAGAGTGGCGCCGCTGTTCCGGAAAATGGCCAAGGATTTCGAACTGCTCGTCTACGGATTGAACCATGTAAAGAACGATCTCGAGGAAATGCAGCATCCCATCGCTCGCCGCGCATCAGAATTCCTGATGTAACTCAGCGGCAGCACAAGTACAGCCTGACGAGCCCTGGTCTGGGCGATTTCGCAGGCTCGTAATAAAATCAACTGGTAGTATTCCTCTACCAGCTGACACTCACATGCCCAAGCGTCTCTTGCGTTTCGTTACCTTGTCCGGCGTCGCCATCGACATCGTCGAGTTGAAGTGGCCGTTTCGCGCCTCCAGTTCCGGTTCGGATTGGCTGGTGCTGCACGGCCGCGTCGATCTGTTGGGCAGCGATGAAGGCTTGCACGCCGAAGTCTCGATTGGTATGACGCAGACGATGAAAGACGCGCTGGGTTCGTTGGCCGAAGAGCACGCGGAAAGCCTGGTGGTCAACTCCATCCGCAAGACCATCGATAACGGCCAGCTGGCGTTGCTCAAGTCAGGCAAACTGCAGCCCGTGCATGTAACCAGCCGCTTCTACAGTTTTTCCACAAAAAAGATTCAGTTTCCGGCCCAAACGGATGCGGACGTTCAGGAGTTTATCAAGCATCGCGTCTTCTGGCTTAGCGCGCGCCTGGGTCAAGGAGCTCCCATCGATATCGCCGATCCCTACGATTGCCAATACGTGAACTTCTCGCGAGAAAAGATGATTGAAATGGCCCAGCAACTGGCCGCCCAGGATCTGATCCGGCTCCAGGCTGACCACGCTGTGGCCTCGCCACGGTTGCTCGAACAAGAGCCGGGCATTCTCGCCGCGATGCATAAGGGCGTTGAAGCCGGGAAAGCGGCGACCAAAGTAACGGCCTAACAGACCAAGGCGATTCCTATCCGCTAGAATCCTCCTGCTCTCCTGTGTCCTCATTACTCGAAGTCGAGAACCTCAACGTCTGCTTCGCCACTCATTCGGGCGAAGTGGCCGCGGTGCGCGACGTCAGCTTCAGCATTCCCGAATCGGGGACGCTGGGACTGGTCGGGGAATCAGGATCTGGCAAGTCGGCCACCGCGCTGGCTTTCATGCGGCTGCTTCCAGCGCAGGCACGTATCAGCGGCATGATTCGCTTCCGCGGCCAGAGTCTGCTGCCCCTAGACGATGAAGAGATACGGCGCATTCGCGGTGCTGGGATGAGCATGATCTTTCAGGAGCCGATGACCGCGCTCAATCCGGTAATGAGAGTGGGGGACCAGGTGGCTGAGGCGGTGCTTGCCCACCATCCCATCAACAGGCGATCAGCGTGGCGACAGGCCGTCGAGTCACTGCGCGAGGTCGCGATACCCGAACCTGAGATGCGGGCACGGGACTATCCGCACCAGCTTTCCGGCGGGCAGCGCCAAAGGGTGATGATCGCGATGGCCCTGGTGAACCACCCGCAGCTGCTGATTGCCGACGAGCCCACCACCGCCTTGGATGTCACCATCCAAGCGCAGATTCTGGAGCTGCTGCGCGAGCTGCGAGTCCGGCACCAGCTGGCCGTGCTGTTCATCTCCCACGATCTGAGTGTGATTTCCCGCGTCGCCGATCACGTGGCCGTGATGTACGCAGGTGAGATCGTGGAAATGGGACCGGTGGAGCGCATTTTCGCCGCGGCTGCGCATCCTTACACTCGGGGCTTGATCAGCGCCATTCCTACCTTGAAGACAGACCGCTCGCAGCCTCTTGCCACAGTGGTTAAGCAGCCCCGTCCGACCGCGGCCCTTCCGTTGCGGCAGATCGCCCCGGGACATTGGGCCCGGACCGCTTTGTGAACGCGCGTGGTTTAAACTCTAAAGCATCCGGGCCGCATCGGATCTCGCGCGCACCGGGCGAGTGACTGCGTGCGAATTCTTATGCTGTCTGACATTCACGGTAACCTTGAAGCCCTGGAAGCCTGTCTGGAGGCTGCGCCGAAACACGACCGCGTCTTCAACCTGGGGGACATCGTAGGCTACGGAGCCAATCCCAACGAAGTGACAGACCTGGCGCGGACGCTGGGATCGGTCTTTGTCCGCGGCAATCATGATAAGGCTTGTACAGGACTGATTAGTCTTGACGATTTCAATCCCGTGGCCGGCTTGGCCGCGCTATGGACTCGCGATCAGCTCACGCCGGACAATCTGAGCTTCCTCCGTGACCTGCCGGCAGGCCCCGTGACGCCGATTGAAAACCTGCACTGCGTCCACGGATCGCCGCGCGATGAAGAGGAATACGTCTTCCTGGCGCGTGAAGCCTATTCGATCCTGGGCCAGGCACCCGTTCCTTTGACTTTCTTCGGACACACTCACGTCCAAGGAGCATACTGGATTGACGACGTGAAAGAGACTGAAGGCGTGATCGATCCCAAGTATCCTTCGCCGCAGGGCAAGCAACAGTTCCCGCTAGCCCTCGAAAAAACCGCTGCTTACCTCATCAATCCTGGTTCGGTAGGACAGCCTCGGGACGGCGATCCCCGTGCCGCCTTTGCCCTCTATGACACGGAGGCTGCGTCCGTGACTTTCCACCGCGTGCCTTACGACATCAAGAGCGCGCAAAAGAAAATTCTCTCCGCCCGGCTGCCCGACCGTCTGGCCACACGACTGGCCGAGGGACGCTAACAGAAATGACACAGGGTTCTCTTTTCGGTAGCTCCGCGCGTCCGGCCAGACCGTTCGACATCATCGCTAACATCGATGGCGGTGCGCGTGGTAATCCAGGCCCGGCGGCCTATGGCGTGGTGGTCCACAACGCTCAGGGCGATCTGATCGAGGAGTGGGGCAAATATCTGGGCATTCAAACCAACAATGTGGCTGAGTACTCCGCGCTGGTTGCGGTTCTAGAATATGCAGTTCGTGAGAATTACAAGAGCCTGAAAGTGCTGAGCGATTCCGAACTGATGGTTCGACAGATGTGCGGCCAGTATAGAGTGAAGAATCCGGGGCTCAGGGAGTTCTACGAGCGCGCGCAGGCCTTGGCGCGCAAATTGCTGCAGTTTTCCATCGAACATGTGCTCCGCGAACACAACCGCGCCGCTGACCGCCTGGCCAACCAGGTGCTCGACCGTCAGCAAGGGAGGCAGTCATGAAACGGCAGAATGTTTCGAGTGGGACCATGTGGGAGCCCACTGTCGGTTACTCCCGGGCCGTTCGCATGGGCAACGTTGTCCACGTTGCCGGGACCACCGCCACCGACGCCTCGGGATCCATTGTCGGGGTAGGCGACGCCTACGCCCAGGCGGTGCAGACTCTCCACAATATTCAGACTGCACTCGAAAAAGCTGGCGCCTCACTCAAAGACGTGATCCGCACCCGGATATACGTGACCAATATTGACCGCGACTGGCAACAGATCGGCAAAGCGCACGGAGAACTCTTCGCCGAAATTCGTCCCGTAACCACTATGATCCAAGTTGCGCGGCTGATCATGCCGGAGATGCTGGTGGAGATCGAGGCCGAAGCGATCATTGCCCTGTAGCTAGCCGTTGCTACCGTCGGGCTCGAAACTCCGCGAGAGATTCTTCAGCCTAGATCCAAGCTCAGAATTGCCAAAGGCCAACTGCTCGCAGTTGGCCTTTGGCTTCTCGTACGGAAATGGAAAAGTTATTTCTTGGGAGCGATCGCATCCTTGGCGGCTTTCGCGACGCGGAATTTGCACACGGTCTTGGCAGCGATCTTGATGGGTTCTCCAGTCTGAGGGTTGCGTCCCATGCGGGCCTTGCGATTCGACTTTACTAGGCGGCCCAGGCCGGGGATCACAAACAGGCCATTCTTCTTGGTTTCCTTGATTGCGGTGTCGGCCAGGTTTTCCAGAAAAGCCGCGGCAGTCTTGTTATTCGTCCCAGTCTTCTCCGCCAAGTGACGGACGATCTGGGTTTTGGTCATTGTTGCCATCATTCCTCCTTAAGCAAGTGAGTACGCTCGGGCACCCATTTCGTATATTACATGAGCAACGATTTCGCGCAAGCGTTTTCCCTAGATTTTATGCGGGTTTTTTCAAACGAAGCTGTGGAAAACCTCATGAACAGCGGTGATGAGCGACTCTCATGTCAGAAAACGCGGGGCCAGCGCGAGCCGAGATCAAGCGAACGGCTGCTGTACGCTTATCCCCGACCGTAGAAACTCAGTACCGCGTCGCCCTGCTTTAGCTTGCGGCGGCGAACCAGCGGCCCGAAGCTCTCGCCCGGATCAAAGTGCTTGTCGTGCTCAGCAATCACCAGGCTGCCGGTGCGAAGGAGCTTCGAATGAGAGAGGAAACCCAGAATGCGCTCATAATCCTGGGTCTTACGGTAGGGAGGATCGAGAAAGCAAAAATCGCAGGAGACATCAAGACTTTGGAGTTGTGACAGGGCAGCCAGTGCATCCCTATCCAGGATCAGGCACGGTTCGGTGATCTCCAATGACTTGAGGTTGGCGCGGATCGCCCGGACAGCCCGGCTCGCCGACTCCACGAAGTACACCTTCTCTGCGCCCCTGCTCAGCGCTTCGATCCCAACGGCTCCGCTGCCGGCGAAAAGATCGAGCCAGACCGAGCCAGGCACAGATGCCGCGACCACGCTAAACAGAGTCTCGCGCAAGCGGTCTGATGTGGGGCGGGTCTCCATACCCGGCGGCGCGACAAGCTTGCGGCTGCGGTATTTTCCGGCGATCACGCGCATTCCACCCGGGCGCCTCCCTTGCGGTTATCTAATATAAAATCAAAGCTGTCGCTACATGCGTTCCTGGTCAATTTACGGCGGTCGGTTCCTGGGTGTGGAGTTTCGCATCCACGTCGCTTTCCTTTTTTTGCTGACCTTCCTGCTTCTATTTCCCTCGGCACACGTGCTCGATCCGATAGCTATGGGCCGCAGCGTGGCCCTGGCCCTTCTAGCACTGGTTTCCGTCTTCCTGCATGAGATGGGCCACGTGCTGGCTGCCCAAGGAATGGGGGTGCCCATGAAAGGCAGCGTTCTGCTGCCACTCGGCGGAGTCGGCCTGGCCGATCTCAACCCGCCTCTCGCGGGCGAGATGGGAACGCTGCTTCGGGAGATTCGTCTGGCAGCCGCCGGTCCGCTCGTGAACATGTTTGTGGCCGGCTCCTCGGGACTGATTCTGACCGCCAGACGACCGTTGGCCTATCTTTGGACATTTCCCTTGGTAAGTACTGACGCTTTGGACCGAAGTTTCTTCTGGATCAACGTGTTCTTGCTCGTGGTTAACCTGCTGCCGGCTTTCCCGCTGGACGGCGGCCGGGTGTTGCGCTTCTGGCTGGCGCAGCGCATGGACTTCCGTCTGGCGACGCGGCGCGCGGTTACTTTGGGCCACGTCTGCGCCGGCGGCTTCATGTTAGCTGGCGTTAGCTCTCCTTGGATGATGCTGGTGGGGCTGGTGCTTTTTATGGCCACGCAGATGGAAGAGCGCACGGTGATCTTTCAGTCCGTAGTCGAAGCGGTGCGCATGGAAGACATCATGCTGACTCATTTTTCCACGCTCTCACCCGCCGACACGCTCGAAGACGCGCTCAGCAAGTCGGTACACAGTCTGCAGGACGACTTTCCTGTGGTCAACGGCAACGATCTGGTGGGTGTGATCAATCGCCAGACCATCGTCGATCGCCTCCGTCGGGAGGGCAACGGCTATGTCCAAGGCGCAATGAACCGGGCTTACGAGATCGCTTCGCGCGGTGAGACCCTGGCCTCGGCCTTTCGCAAGCTGACCATGCGCGGAATGACGCTTATTCCCGTCGTCGACCAGGAGCGCCTGGTGGGCATCGTCACCATCCAGAACATGATGCACAGCATGAGCCTCCTCACCGAGTCACGCCGGTTGCGAAAGCAGATGGAAGATGAGAGCTAGCTTGCCTCTAAGTGTGCGGCCGTGCCTCTTATCCAAGAAAAGAGTCTGCAATTGACATCCACCCCACACCCCCCCGGCGTCCTCAGCTTTGAGAACGCCCGGAGGTGCGTTTTGGATTACTGCCGGCAGATCGCGCCACCGTTGACCGAGGACGTCTCGCTGCTCGCGGCATTCGGCCGGGTGTTGGCTGAGCCCGTGCACGCCGACCGCCCCTTTCCGCCCTTTGCTCGTTCGACACGCGATGGATACGCGGTCCGCTCAGCCGACTTGACCACCGCATCGTGTACATTGCTCGTGGTCGGCCAGATCAAAGCTGGGGACGGTTTCGATCACGCTTTGGCGGCGGGCGAAGCAGTTGAGATCATGACTGGCGCCGCGGTCCCTGAAGGTGCCGATACCGTAGTCATGGTCGAGCACACGTCGCAACGCGAAACTGCTGGCAGGAAAGAAGTCGATGTTCAACGCGCGGGCGGGCAGGGCGAGAACATTGTTCCTGCGGGAGCTGAGGCTCGCCAGGGTCAGGAGATTCTGCCCCGCGGCATGCGCCTGGACTCAGCCCAGATCGCGATGGCGGCGGGTGCGGGTCGATCCAAACTCACGGTTTATCGCCGGCCGCAGGTGGCAATCCTTGCGACAGGCGACGAACTGGTAGACCTTGCCAGGATTCCCGGACCATTCCAGATCCGCAACAGCAACAGTTATTCTCTGGCCACTCAAATCTTAGCTCGCGGCGGCGACCCGTTTCGCTTGCCAGTGGCGCCGGACGAACCGCGCAAACTCTCTACGCTCATCCATGCCGGCTTGTCCGCAGACTTGCTGCTTATTTCCGGTGGAGTTTCCATGGGCAAGTTCGATCTGGTGGAGGCGGCGCTCAGGAAGATGGGCGCGGAGTTCTTCTTTACCGGGGTCTTGATTCAACCAGGGCGACCGGTGGTCTTTGGCCATGTTGAGTTTTCGGGCGGACGCCGTCGGTCGGGCATCCGGCGCGAGGCGCGCAAAGTGCGTTCCCTCAGGAGAATCCCCTTCTTCGGGCTCCCCGGGAACCCCATCTCGGCCATGGTTTGCTTTGAGTTGTTCGGTCACGCAGTCCTCGACGCGCTTGGCGGCGCCGTCCCCTCGCGGCTGCCGGCGGCGAAAGCCCGGCTGCGCCAGGCCGTGAGGACCAAGACTGGTCTGACTCGGTTCCTACCGGCCGTTCTTGAAGGCGGCCTCGATGACCCCCAGGTGGAGGCGATTTCCTGGCAGGGCTCGGGCGACCTGCTGGCTTCCGCTCGCGCCAATTGTTATCTTGTAGTCCCGCCGGATCGCGACTCCATTGCGGCGGGGGAGACGGTTTCCATTCTGACGCGCTAAGTGTCGGGATCAAGATTCCAGGAAGGCTCACCTGATGGCCGGGAAAGCCCAGAAAACTCCGAGAAAACTCTCGCACTACGACCGCGCTGGTCGCGCGACCATGGTGGACGTCTCCACCAAGACAGCTACTCGGCGCATGGCCGAGGCCTCCGCGTTTGTCTCCATGTCTTCGGCTGTTTTGCGGGCTTTGCCTCAGAATCCCAAAGGCAATCCTCTGGAAGTGGCTCGAATTGCTGGGATTAGCGCTGCCAAGCGAACGTCAGAGCTGATACCTATGTGTCATCCGCTGGCTCTGTCCTTCGTTGATGTGACCACCCAGGTATGCGAGAATGGCGTGAAGGTCTGCTCTCAAGCCGCCACTATGGCGCAAACCGGAGTGGAAATGGAAGCCCTGGTAGCCGCGAGCGTTGCCGCGCTGACCGTCTACGACATGTGTAAGGCCCTGGATAAAGGCATTGCCATTCGCGAGATCGTTTTGGAGCGCAAGTCGGGCGGCCAAAGCGGAGAGTACAGGCGCAAGGTTTCCTCAATCGGCAAGAAATAGTTTTTTCTATCATGCCCAGCAACGTCAAGGTCCTACTTGTCGACGACAACCCCATGATCCTGGAGCTGTTGCGGCATGCCCTCGCCCAATTTTCGTCGGTCGAGACCATCAGCGACGGCGCCGATGCCTGGCTGAAAGCCGTCGACGAGAAGCCGGACCTAGTAATCGCTGACTGCACCATGACCGGCCTCGACGGCCGCCAGCTCCTCGAGAAGATCAAAGGCCGCAGCGCCACTGCTACCATCCCGGTGATCCTCATGGCCAGCAAGGCCGACATCAACGAGAAGCTCAAGGCCCTTCAGGACAACGTGGAGGACTTTGTCGAGAAACCTTTCTTCGTCAAGGAAGCGGCAGCCAAGATCAAGAAGGTGGTCGATAAGATTTCTCTCGAGAAGCTGGCTCGGGAAGCTCCGGGCAACTCCGTCGTGCGCGGCAACCTGGCCCAGATGAACGCGCTCGACGTCCTGCAGTCGCTAGACATGGGGCGCAAGACCTGCTCTCTCACCATCACTAACAATGACGATTCGTGTGCTATGTTCCTGACCGACGGCCAGATTCATCACGCCCAGTGCGGCAAGTTGAAGGGCGATGAGGCGGTGTACAAGGCTCTGGCTTGGGCGTCAGGCAGTTTTGAGATCGACTTTAAGGGTTCGAGCCGGGAACAATCGACAACGCAATCTACTCAGGGCCTGCTTCTGGAAGGTCTCCGGCTGCTCGATGAGTCCAATCGCGACACCGAAGAAAACGTGCTCGAAGCCTAACCGTGCATACCGCCGCCGTCCTCACCATCAGCGATTCATCGTTCCAGCGCCAGCGTCAGGACATCACTGGTCCCGCGGTGGCGCGCCGGCTGGGAGAGGCGGGCTTCACGGTAATGCATACGTCTATCCTGCCCGACGAGAAGGACGTAATCGCCGCCCGGTTGATCGAGTGTGCGGAGGTCACGCGACTGGTCGTGACTACTGGGGGAACCGGAATCGCGGTCCGCGACGTCACTCCGGAAGCCACCCGCGCCGTGGCCGAACGACTGGTTGAAGGTGTTCCGGAAAGGATGCGCCGCGAGAGCTCACAAAAGACGCCCTTCGCTGCTATCAGTCGCGCTCTCTGTGCGATTCGCGGGAAAACTATCATTCTCAATCTGCCAGGCAGCCCAAGCGGCGCGGCTGAGTCTCTGGAAGCGGTGATAGGCCTACTCCCACATATGATTGATCTGCTGGACGGAAAGACAGGCCACGGGCCATAGAGAGAGACTAACGATCGCGCGACGGCTTGCTACAAGCACAGAAGACGGTAGTCTCGCGAAATGCACTCCAACGGTCGGGAGCGGAAGAAGAATTAGGCGTCGGCGGTAACTTCCGGGAACTTCAGTTTGCTTTTGGAAAGCGCCTTGTTGAGTAGCTCTTCGATTTCCGCCTCTTCTGTGTTCTTGGCCATTGCCAGTTCGGTTACCAGGAGGTAACGGGCCCGTTCCAGCATCTTCTTCTCCCGGAAGGAGAGCGGCTTCTCCTTGGCCAGCAGCAGGAGCCCCTTGAGCACGATCGCCACTTCCAGCAGCGATCCGGTGCGCATTTTGTCGGAGTTCTCCTTGAAACGGAACTTCCAGTCGGTATGGTTGTCACACTTCCCGTCAACCAGGAAATTCAGGATCTTGGCCACTTCGCCGTTCTTGACAACCGGCCGCAGCCCCACGATTTCCACGTTGTGGAAAGGAACTTCCACTCTTAGGCTGCTGGCTTTTATTCTAAGCAGGTAAAATTTCTGGACGTTAAGACCGATTGTTCGGCTGCTGATCTGTTCAATAACCCCGACCCCATGGTTGGGATAGACGACTTTATCACCGATTTCGAAGATTAGATGACCATTCATTAAACACCCGAAGGGGGATCGCTCTGCGGGGGAACAGGTAAGAACAGGACTATTATAAGCCTTTCATAACCAGAGTGCAATTGCGAGTTCCGCGTGGGCAGATAAATCCGCTTAACGCATTCACGGCGCAGGGCTTATAATCCTGTTGCAGCCGCGTCAGCTGGATTTCCCTGTACCAGGAGCGCTTTGTCGCACGATGCCTGAGCACATCAAACGGAAGCTAGAGGAGGAGATTCGTGCTTTGGAGCACGAATTGACCCACGAACTCCCCAAGGAGATCAAGAAGGCCGTGGCCATGGGCGATCTCAGCGAGAACGCCGAATACCACATGGCCAAGCAGCGCCAGGAATTCGTCAATGCCCGTTTGGGCCAACTCAAGAAGCGCATGAGCGAGTTGGCGCTGGTAAACCTCACCAACATCCCGAAAGACCGTGTAGCCTTCGGTTCACGGGTGCGTGTCTTCGACAACAGCAAAGAAGAAGAAATAGAATACAAGCTTGTAACCAGCGAAGAATCAGATGTTTCCAAGGGTCTGATCTCAACTACTTCGCCCATCGGGAAGGCCTTGATGGGCAAGAAAGTGGGCGACACGGCCCTGGCTGTTACACCCACAGGCAAGCGCGAGATGGAAGTGCTGAATCTGATTACTATCCACGACGAGGGGCAATGACCTGGACCGGAGCGTTCGGACGAGGCTGTCGTGTGTTGCTGCACGCCATCGTTCGCGGCTTGGCGCTGACCCGCATCTCCCCCAATGTGCTCACCTTCATCGGGCTGGTCATCAACATCGTTGCTGCCACTCTCTTTGGCTACGCCAACTCGCAGAACTACCCCAAGCTGTTTCTGTGCGCCGGACTGGTGATCATCGGCGCCGGCATTTTTGACATGGTCGACGGCCGCGTGGCCCGCGCTACCAACCAGGTCACCACCTTCGGCGGCTTCTTCGATTCCGTAATCGACCGCTATAGCGACGTCGCCTTGTTCTTCGGGTTACTCGTGTACTACGCCCGCGAAGCCCGCTTCTTCTACATGCTGCTGGTGGCCTTCGTCATGGTCAGCTCGCTCATGGTTAGCTACACGAGGGCCCGTGCGGAATCGTTGATCGGCTCCTGCAAAGTTGGCTTCATGGAGCGTCCTGAACGGGTGGTGCTGGTGATCATCGGCGCTCTGTTCGCGCGCTGGCACGCGATGGCGCCGGTTCTGTGGGTGCTGGCCGTACTCTCTACGGTTACCATCATTCACCGCATCATCTACACCTACCAGCAGACGCGCATTCTCGACGCGAAGACCGCCGCGGAAGCCGCGACCAGCGCCAAGCCGCAATTAGTCCCTGCTCCGGAGGCCAACCAACCCCGAGCTGTCCCCGCCGAGCCACGACAAGCGCCCTCGTTCCGCTAGAAAAAATTGGGCACCAATACTTGGCGCCCAGGGTTTATCCGCTTCCTCAATCCAGCCTTATTAATAGTTCTCACCTACCCCCGCCCGCTGGCCCTCGCTATCCTTTGGCCGCCATCGCCGGCTGGGGCGGTGCTGTCTCCGACGCCTTACCTGCCGGGTTGTCGATCACCAGCCGCGCAATTCGTTCGCGATGGAAGGACGCGTCGCCAAGCATGGTCTCTGAGGCCTTGGCTCGACGATAGTACAGATGGAGATCGTTTTCCCAGGTAAAGCCCATGCCACCGTGTACCTGGATCCCGCGATTGCCCACGGTGCGCGAGGCGTCGCTCGCATACATTTTGGCGATAGCCACGGCAGCCGCAGCATCGGGCACGTTCTCTTCTAGCGTCCACGCGGCGTAGTAGGCGGCGGAGCGCGAGCTCTCGGTCTCCAGATACATGTCGGCGCACATGTGCTGCACTGCCTGGTAAATCCCGATCGGCTTGCCGAACTGTTTGCGGGTCTTCGCGTAAGCCACCGTGGTTTCGAGCGTGCGCTGCATGCCGCCGACCATCTCGGCGGCCAGGGCCGCCGTAGCGGTCGCGAAAGCTTTGCTCAGCTTGTCGCTATCTCCCAGGCGCTCTGCCGGTGTGTTCAAAAACTCGACTGAATAGATCTTGCGCGTAAGGTCCATGGCCTTCATAGGCACGACGCGCAGTCCCGGCGCCTTGGCATCCACGGCATAGACGCCATTCTTGGCCGCAACCACGATGAACTCGGCAACCGCGGCATCGGTCACAAAGAGTTTTGTGCCGGTCAGCTTGCCGCCAGCTGCCGTCATCCTCAGATCGGCGGGGTCCCAGCTAGCCGTGCTGTCTTCTATCACGGCAACCGTCGACCGCGCGTCGCCGCTCGAGATACGCGAGAGATATTTCTTCTTCAGCTCGGGCGAAGCGACAGCGTCGATCACTGCGCCTGCCAGCGCCACGGTCGAGAAAAACGGACCCGGCAGCAGCGCGTATCCAGCCTCTTCCATCAATAGGATCAACTCGACTTTCCCCAGCCCCATGCCGCCGCAGTCCTCCGGAAAGATAATGCCGGTGAAGCCCTGCCCGGCCAGCTTGGCCCACAGTTCGTCGTCGTAGGCGGTAGAAGTTTCCATCAAGCGGCGCACCGTGGCCATGGGACACTCGCCGGCAAAGAACTTGTTGGCCGTGTGCTTCAAGATCTGCTGGCTTTCGCTCAGTCCGAATTGCATGCTGATTACCCCTTCAGTGTCTCGTTGTCAGTGTTGTCTCGAATGCTCGAAAACAAACTCCCGAGCTGCTTCCCGGTCTCTAAATTCTCCGAC
>DATDGP010000204.1:0-3024 GCA_036522035.1 Terriglobales bacterium | reverse complement strand
GAAGGTGGGGATGTTGCCGCGCAGATCGAGCAGCGTATGCAGCTTGATGGCTGCCTTGGCCGTGCGGAACACCGCCCACGGAAATACCGACAGACACAGATCGATCGTCGTGGTGTCGAGCGCGTAGACGGTTTCTTGCAGATCGACGCCGAAAGACTCTTGCGCATATAACGGCCGGGCGATGCCGATCAGGCTCTGGGCAAAATCGGCATAGATGCGCCAGTCGCGCACAGCGTTGGCATTAGCCAGCGTATTACGAGCCACCGCCGAACGAATCCCGAGATGATAGAGCTTGGAACTTTGCGCGCGCAGACATACTTCGATGTCTCGAAGGCTCTCCCGAAAGGTCAACTGAGCGAACGCCATGCACAGGAATTGATCCAGGCACGAGAAGGACTTCACTTTGAACGCGCCTCGATAGCGGGTGACGCAACGACGGAAGGTGGTCAACGGAAGATGTTGCAGCAGCTGCGCAAACACCAGCTTGCCTCGGTTCATCGATGCCCCCACGAAGTTATGCTTCGCAGGGTCGCAGAACCCGCGTTCCGAGTTCAAATCGAGACCAAAGAATTTGCCGCTTATGCGTTCCTCATCAATAATTTACGGCAGGCAAGAGCCAAAACGTTGGGACACTACTGATGCGGTGAGCGTGCTCACCCCGACGTTGAAGTCAATCATCAGAGCTGCTAACTGACGGCCGTCGATCAGAACAACCTTTGGATCAATCTTCGCCACATAATCGGTCGCATCAGCCCAGAACGTTCCGGTGGTGATAAAAACACCTTTCCTTGCTCTTTTTCCATGCAAGGCTCCCACGAACTTTTGTATTTCTGGCCGTCCAACTGTTCCGTCCCACCTCTTTGCTTGCAGGTAAATCGTACCCAAACCCAGTCTGTCCTCATTGATGATGCCGTCTATCCCTTCATCGCCACTTGTGCCAACTGCCTCGTCCGCCTCTTTGCGCGATCCCCCCTACCCCATATTCAACAGAACTTCCACCACAAGTTGCTCGAAGAATTGCGGGGAGCATCGTTTGACTCGTTCTACAAGGTCATTCTGCTGGCGGCTCCAATGTGCACAGTCGCGGTGCAATAAGCGCATTCGTGCACAGTTCGTGCACACTTGGAACCAAAACGGAGAGATTGGGGCAGAGATCAATCTAGTAAGTACTTTGCAATCAGACAAATTTGGTGGACGTGGCCGGGATCGAACCGGCGACCCCCTGCTTGCAAAGCACGAGAGTCGCTTCCAACAAGCCAGAGCGAACCCCTTTTTGAGACAGAACTGTGCATCACGCCTAAACACCGGTTTCGAAAGTGTCGGGGCACAGCCAATCGCGTTCTCGGCGAACTCCTCCCGGACTTCCAGTTGCAGGTTCTTCCAATTCTTCGTGCTTTGCTACGGCAACCTCTGCGCCACATTGCCGTGAGGATCGTAGACTTCAAGGTAAGCCGGCTTCCGCAAGCGATCCGGAAAGACAGCGACACACACGCCAGGGGGATTCTTGCTCGACGGATAACAAATCCCGTCGAACCTTCTGGACGTGTGGCACAAGCGTCCGAGAAGATGCGTGGGAGGCTCACCCGTCTGACCGGGAACCCAGCGCCACGCGCCGGTGAGTTCCTGGTAACTCGAACCGATGGCCTCGACGTTCACGGCTTTCGTCAGGTCCAAAACGGACGAAAGAAACCCTTGGATGGCGACAGTGACCCACGGCACGGTGACGATCGTGAAGGCAGGTCCGGAAGGAATTGAAATAAGCGCCTGCGCCTCCTTAAGAGCGGTCACCTTGTCCTTCGCCACATAGATTGTTTCGAAAGAATTTTTGGGAGTGTAGCGCCCGCCGAATCGTTTGCTTCCCATACCCCAGAGCGGCTGCGGCTTCCGACGAGGGGCAGGCGCCGGTTTCGGAAACAGATTGTGCAATGCTACGGCGCGGCTGAACGGTCCCCGGATCGGAACCGGCGCGATCTTCCGCAATGCGGCTCCGAGCTGTCTTTCGGGAAGCACTAGGAAGGCTGGCCAGCGAGCGCCGCCTCCAACAGATCCGCCACCACCTGCGCTTTCCCTTGAAGGATCAGCGTGAGGGGAGTCTCACCTCCCAGATCCGGATGAGGACTATTCATCCACGCGAGCACACTTTCCTTCGTCGAGAGGAGTTGCGTCAGGATCGCCAAGCTCCGCGCAATCGGAATCAAATGAGGCTGCACGGAAACCGATCGAGGGCTCTTGTGCAGCCCAGCGACACTCACCCGGGAGAGCTTTGCAAGATTCGAAAGCGGCGTTCCGAGAAACGAGGCGATCCGGCCGGCATCGAGCCGCCCGGTCTCGGGATCGTGAAGCTCGGTGAGAACATGAGAGCTGACCGGATGCGCGGAGGAAGCGACTCGCACTCGACGCTGGTGCTCGCGAGAATGTCTTTCGAGAATCCCCCGGAAGCGGGCTTGGAACGATGTGGTTTCGACCGCGCCCGCAATGACATCTCCGAAGGAGTACAGATTGTGCCGAACCGCGGCCGATTCGCTCGCCGTAAGCAAGATGATGCGTACATCCATGCCTCGAAGTTGCTTGAGGACTTCAAGTCCCGACACCGTTGGCATACGGATATCGACCAGGACGAGACCAGGAACGTTTTTCGCCGCTCGACTGACGACCTCCTCCGCGGTCTCTACCGACTCAACGTTGAGACCTCCTTCCTCGAGCAATTCCGAAAGCAGCTTCCTGCGTTTCGGTCCTGCCTCTACCAGCATGGCCGTTTCCATAGATTCCCCCTTCTAATCGGGATCAACTTGCATTATACTATGTTTCTACCTGCATTACACCGGTTTTCTCTAGGAGCGTGTTCCTGGATGGAGCTTGCGATACAACGGCTAGGGATCAAACGGCTCTGTTGACATCCTCAATAACTTGAGAAAAGGTGGCGATGCCTCAGGCGATACAGATTGAAACTCAGACCGAGCAACAGGGCTTGGCGCATCTGCATGCGCAAACTGCGTCCCGGTGCCCGAGCCGAGAGCTTGCGTT
>DATDGP010000203.1:0-3052 GCA_036522035.1 Terriglobales bacterium | reverse complement strand
TGGTGGAGGAACTGAACCCGGAGCGGAGTCTGAACCGGAGTCCGGTGTATCAGGTGATGTTCGCCCTACAGAATGTGCCCTGGCAGCCGCAGCGGCCCAAGGGGCTGGAAGTAGAAGCAATGCGCGGGGATGAGTTGCGGGTGCGCCTCGACCTGGAAGTGCATGCATTCGAGGGCCACGGACGGATCGGCTTCAGCTGGCTCTACAACCGGGATCTGTTCGATAGCTGGCGGATGGAGCAGATGGCCCGACATTATGTATACCTACTAGAAGAACTAGCGAATACGATTTAACTGCGGATTGAACTAAGCCGCAAGCGGCGTGTTGCAGAGTCTCCGTCTGCGGATTGGGTTTCGATTAGGAGTTAGGCCGGGGCTGTTCTGCGAGCGGCGAACAAGGCGCGCGCTGTCGGTGCGGATTCCGGGCGATGGCGATAGCCATTCCGAACTGATGTCGATAATCGTTCCGAAGTGATGTCGATCAGTGTGAGTTTCCGGTAAGGCTGCCTAAGTCCGCCTGATTCAGGAGTCTTTTGCGTCGAAAGCTGGTTTTAGGCCAGGTGCTGCTGGTAATTCCACGGCATCCACGCCGCCGGATCGGTCCTCAACTCCGCGGCGTGACGCTGCAACTGAGTCAGATACTCGAAGGCATTGGCGCCCGCGAGTTCGCAGGTGTGGATCAGACTCATGAACAGATCGCCCACTTCTGAGCCATGCAACGTGCGATAAAACAGCGCGTTTTTGCGATGCAGCACGGCTCGTTTCAGGGCCCGTTCGCAAAGGTTGTTGTCGAGAGGGGCGCCCACCTCGCGCAGAAACGCAGTCAGCCCTTTCCAGTGGCGCTGGAAGTAAGTGATGGCTTTGCCCAGCCCCGAGTTGGGCTCGACCAGATGCTGCGCAAACTGCGCTTCCATCCAGTCGTGGAGTTGGTCCATCACTGGTTGGCTGTGCTGCTGATGAAACCGTAACCGCTCCTGCGGCGAGAGCTTCTGTGCCCGGGCGTCCGCGTCATATTGATAGACCCTGCCCAGCATTTCCAAAACGTAGCGGCAGGCCTGGGGGAAATTGGCGGCGACTTCCACGAACTGCCGCCGGCCGTGGGCCAGACAGCTGGCCAGCAAAATCTCAACGCCTTCCGGCAATGCGGAAGTGTTGCGCGACAGCGCGTCGCTCATCTGCACGGGCGCGGCCAGTCCGTGGGCGCGACGCCGCAGCACGTCGCGCAGGTTTTCCCCGGCATGCTGGCGGCCTGTGAAATACAGGGCGATCCGCTGGCCTTGTTGCGTCGAGACGATCCCACTGGTAAAAACTCCGGTGCGGTCGTCCCCCGGCTCGCGCGCCAGATGCAGCACGCGCATCGAGGTGTCGTCGTTGTACAACACCTCGCCGCTGGCGGCTTGCCCGATCAACTCGTCGCGCGCCTCTTGAATCAACTCCGCCGCTTCTTCCGCGATCTCCCACTGCGTCGAAGCCGGCAACGGAATCCCCAGCAACTGTTCCAGCTTCTCCAGCCGGTAAAATGGCATGCCGCTGCCGTACTTCAGCACGGCGATCATAGCGGCGGTGGTCTCATCGTATTTTTCTGCGCCCACGCCTTCCGGTTCCGGGGCCGTGAAGACTTCGCCGCATAGATTACAGCGCAGCCGGTCCAGTTGGTACACGGTGGCTTGCAGCGGAGCTTGCCCCACTAGGCGCACCAGCGTGCGTGGTTGTTTCTGCGGGTACACCTTCCCTTTTTCGCAACCCGGACAGGCATCGCCGGGGTGTAGATCGGGATGGGGCACCGCGACATTGCGTGCGCTGCTGTAGGATTCGGCGCCGTTGCGCCCATGACCGGCCTTCTTCGGCGAAGGTGGCTCGGCCTCGTTTTGGGGCACCGGGGTTTCGCTGGGCCCGAACACCGCCTGGGTTTTTTCGGTCGAGCGCGGCGGCGGCAGCATGCCCGCCAGCGCGTGCAAAGCGCTCTTGAGCTTTTCGTAATCCGATTCGCTCAACGGAGCTTGCCGCGCCTGGTCCAGCACGCGATCCAACTCTTCCAGATTCACGTCCACGCGCGGCCGCTTCATGCGGCGAGGATCTCCCGAAAGCGGCGATGCAAGGGCAAGCCCAGCATCTTCTTTATAGAACGCGTCGCCTCCCGCGTAGCGGCGCGATGGCCGCGTCCCTGCGTCGCGCCGATCTCGATCCAGTTGGCCGCGCGGTAGCACGTGCCCGCGAAGCGCGCCGTATCCACGAAGGTTTCCAGCCAATAAATCGGATGCGCGTAGAAGCGTGGCCAGTCTTGAGCAATGATTTTCGCCATGCGTCCGAGAATGTGCGAGGCCAGATGCGGCGCTCGAATCCACGGCAAAATCAGAAAGCGCGGATTGTAGGCCAGCAAGTGCACGTTGCGCTCGCGCGCCTCTGGGCTCCATCCCAGATGGCGGTCGCGCACTTTCAGATGCCGGGGCGCGCTCGACCAGGCCAGGCAGGCGATGACTTGCCCGCGCGCTTTCACCACATACTTCAAATGCTCGCCCACCGGCCGTTGGTAACCCAGATAATGATGCTGTTCGAGCAAGCTGTCGAACAGCGCCTCTTCCGGCGTGCGGCGCACCTGCACGAACTCCAGCGGCTGCAACTCGCTCAGCGATCCTTGAAACGGACGTTCTTCGATCACGATCGGCTCCGGCCGCGCTCGCTCGGCGATGCGATTGCGTACCGTGCGCTTGACGGGCGGCAGCGCGATGTGGCCCGCGCGATCCAGCTTCAGCAGCAATCCCCGGCATACTACATCGCGCAGCGCGCCATTGGCCTGCTTCCACCGCCAGGCTTCGCACAACTCCCGCGACAGCTTCCAGCGGCTCACCCCCGGACGCTCCTGAATCCGCCGGCGAATGAATGCGATCTGTTCTTCGGTGACGCTGCGCCCGCGATAAATCATGGCCCAAGTATGAACCAAAATGTTTCGGAACGCAAGGGAAAAATGCATCACCCGAGCTTGCGCCAGACCGGCGCCGCGTCGATCTCCGGATTGCCTGCCGCCAACAGCACCTGCACCTGATGCGCACGCA
>DATDGP010000202.1:0-4716 GCA_036522035.1 Terriglobales bacterium | reverse complement strand
ATGGGTCAGGATGTACGCCGGGTATTCGGCGGTTTGTTCGAACTGCATCTTAGTTCGCGATTCCGGCCAGTTCCGCTTCGGAAACCTTGTGGCAAGGGTGCGTGCAGAAAATCATCTGGCCCTCGTGGTCGCCGAATCCCGAACATTGTTCACACCGTCCTGCCCGACACTCAGGTGATATGCCCGTGAGAACCTCGGGCGCGTCATCGGGATCGAAGTTGACCCAATCCACGCATTGAGTCTAACGCCGGGGCTGGCGTCACAAGGTGGGTCAAGCGAAATACTCCGGAAGAAACTCCAGAGTCGTGCGCGGGCGCGAGGGCGGGTAAAGACGTTTGGTGAATATTTGTTAGAGGCGGCGGGGGAGGGTGCCATTTTGGCGGTCCGACGGGAACCACTCCGCCAATGGTAAGTAGCGGTGAGTGGCCACCCGCCGACCTGGACTGACTTCAGGGAAGGGATGGTGGGCGGTCGGCGCGGAGTCACAGCCGCGCCGCCGCTGGCGGGAAAAAGAGGGGCGCCTTGGCGGCGAAGCGGCAGGCATCCGATCTTTGCGATAGAGTTGTGAATCTTGTCTATTGATCCGAAGATGTACTGCGCCCCGGAGAGGAGTGCGATCCCCTCCGGAGCAGAGCTTCTGGGAGCAATGACCTCCCTTGGGCCCTCCCGAGAGTGCTACAAGCCATCTCGAAAATCAAGAGGGCGGCCGGCGGAAGCGTCGGTCGCGCCGGCAGCGTGGTGCTCCGCGGTCCCGGCGGTGTCTGCTCAAGGGATGCGAGCAGAACTTTCAGCCGCGACGGCCGCAGCAGCGCTACTGCGGTGAGCGGTGCCGAAAGGCGGCGCGCGCCTGGTCGCGGTGGAAGGCGCAGGCGAGGTATAGAACCACAGCGGCGGGCAAGCAGAAACGCAACGGGCAAAGCCGGCGTTACCGGGAGCGTGTCAAGAGCCGAAAACCAAGCGTTCCGGACACAGCGAGGGTAATCACTAAGAAGTTTTTTCGAGGCCTGTTGTGACCGGCCTGGCTGCTACGCGGGTTTCGTGCGCCAGCGGCGCTCGCCATCGCAACACTTCTGCTCGTACGAGTGCCGGCGTGCGATGCAGCGCGTCTGGGAACGCGAGCGACACTGGCAACGGACACGCGCCGGTTGAACGGAATCCGGCGTGCGGCGATGTGTCCAGGCGGTGGGAATGGCGCCGCCAGTTAACCGTGAAGTATTGATCGACGGAGGCCACAGGCTTACATTCAACCTGTCCCACAAGGAAGGGACGCATGTGCTGCGCTGGGCCGACAACCAACTGCTCGATCTGAAGTGGCAGGAGATCGGCGAACACTACGGACGCTATCGTTTACATGTGCCGGAAGCGGAACGCGCCATGGCACGGTCGCTGGAGCGCTATGGGCAGTTGTCGCCCGTGGTCGTGTGCCGGCGCCAGGACCGTTACGAACTGATCGATGGCTTCAAACGCTTAGGAGCCGTACGCGGACTGGCGCAGATCCCACGGTTGTCGGCCCGGCTGATGGAGGCCGATGAGCGAACAGCGAAAGCCGCGATCTACGGGCTGAATCGTGCCGGTGGACGCACGCGGGAACTGGAAGAAGCCTGGATCATTCAAGCGTTGGTGCGGGAAGACGGGTTGAGTCAGGTGGAGGTGGCAGAGCTGTTGGGGCGCCACAAGAGCTGGGTGTGCCGGCGGCTAGCGCTGATCGAGCGTTTGGGGCCGAAGGCGAAAGACGAACTGCGGGTTGGCTTGCTGACGCCCACGGCGGCGCGGCAGATCGTACGGTTGCCGCAGGGCAACCAGACGGAAGTGCTGGAGGCGATCCGACGCGAGGCGCTGTCGAGCGCGGAGTTGGGCGGGGTGGTGGACCTGTGGCTGCGATGTTCCGAACGTCGGCAGCAGGAGTATCTCCTCGCGCACCCTCGCGAAGCGCTCACGCAGGCCAAGGTCGTGCTCCCCGCAGTGCGCGACCCGCGGCTGAGCGAAGCCGGAAACCAGGTATGGAAGCGTGTTGGGATGCTACTGGATGTGCTGGGGCGCATGGAAGTATGGCTGGCACACCAGGGGCGCACAGGGCTGACACCGGAGGATCGCGTGATCTTGTTGCCCCGTTTCCAAAGGCTGGCACGGGATGCCGGATCGGTGGCTGCATTGAGCCGGGATTTCGTAGGCGAGTTGGAGCGTGCATGAAGGAATCGACACGCAACGAGATCATCCGCCTGCACTACGGCGGTGCTTCGCAGCGCCGCATCGCCAAACTGCTGGGAGTCGCCCGCAAGAGCGTGGCCCGCGTGTTGGTGGGGCACGAAAAACACCGAGCGGAATTGATGGAAGCGGAACGCCCGCGACGGCCGAGCGTGCTGGACCCATTCGCCGATCACATTGCACAACTGCTGGAGCGTTATCCCGACATCACGGCGGTCCGCTTGCATGAGGAGTTGTGCCGGCTGGGTTTCCAAGGTCACTACACGATCGTGCGCGAGCGGCTGCGTGTGCTTCGGCCGCACGCGCCGAAACTGCCCGTGCAGCGATTCGAAACCGGTCCAGGAGTGCAGGGACAGATGGATTATTCGCCGTACGATATCGCTTTCACCGCCGAAGGGCGTCGCCGGGTACATGCCTTCAGCTACATTCTGGCTTACTCTCGCCGCCAGTACGTGCGGTTTGTGGAGAAACAGGATTTTGCCACCACCATCCGGGAACACGTGCGGGCCTTCGAATACTTCGATGGTCTGTGTGCCACCTGTCTGTACGACAACATGAAAGTAGTGGTGACTGGCTATGATGGCGACCAGCCGATTTACAACACCCGATTCCTGTCTTTCGCCACGCATTACGGTTATCAGCCCTGGGCATGCCGCCCCCATCGGCCGCAAACGAAAGGTAAAATCGAACGGCCATTTGCCTACCTGGAATCCAACCTGCTCAACGGCCGCACCTTCACGTCGCTGGAGCACCTCAACGAGACCGCAGCACTGTGGCTCGCCGAGATCGCCGACGTGCACTTACACCGGGAAACCAAGCGTCGGCCCATCGATCTCTACCAGGAAGAGAAACCGCACCTGCTGAGTCTGCCGGCGCGAGCCTACGATACCGCCCAAGTCTTCTACCGCACGGTGAATCCGGAAGGTCATGTGGCGTACCTGCAGAACTTCTACTCCGTGCCGTGGCAGCGCATTGGTGAACTGCTGCCGATACGCATCACGGAGAAGGAGCTGATCGTCTACGGTCCCGACGTCAAGGAGATCGCCCGCCATGAGTTGTACCCTACCGGAATCAGCGGAGAGAAGCGCAGTCTGCCCGAGCATTCTCCCGGACGCGATCACCATCAGAAATACGAGTTACTGAAACAACGTTTCGCGGAGTTCGGAGCGGAGGGAGTCCTGTTCCTCAACGAACTGGTCCGCACCAGGCGCCGGGGCAAAGATGAAGCCGGGCGCGTGCTGGGCTTGCTGGCCACATACCATCGCGAGGATCTGGCGCGCGCACTCCAGCGTGCCGTCCGTTACCGCGCCTTCTCCTGGTCCGCGGTGGAGCGGATCCTGGCGGCGCAAGCACGTCCCCGATCCGGATGGGAATCCCTACAGGCCGAGGCGCAGGACCAACTCGACGAGATTCTCCGGCAGTCTCCCGTAGCCACTCGCTCCACGGCTGAGTATCAGGCGCTGTTGGAAGAAATGGTGATCGACGATGAAAGCGACGAAGACGACGATCCCGCTGCGTGACCGGTGTTTGAGTCACTGCGTGACGCTCCGGATTCCGCTGGAAGGCGCATCGCTGGACGAGGTGTTGTCCAGGGCGGAAAAAGAACACCTGTCTCATCTGCACTTCCTCGACCTGCTGCTGGGAACCCAGGCCGACGCGCGTCGCGAACGCGCCGTCGCGCGGCGCATCCGGGAAGCTCACTTCGCGGACACCAAGTCTATGGAGGGGTTCGACTGGCAGTTCAATCCCAAAGCTTTCGACCGCGTGCAGATTGAGGAACTGGCCACCGGCGATTTCATCCGGCGCTGCAACAACCTGATCATAGTCGGCTGGAGTGGAATCGGAAAGAGTCACATCATTCAGGCCCTGGGGCAGAAGGTCTGCATCCAAGGCTACCGCGTTCTGTATCGCACGTCCGCCGAGTTACTCGCCGACCTGACAGCTTCACTTGCCGACAAAACTCTCCCCGCGCGTCTGCGCTACTACACGCGCCCAGATTTTTTGATTGTGGACGAATTCGGGTTTGACCGCATCGAACGGACCGAGTGCGCACAGGCGGCGCACCTACTCTACAAGATCATCGCTTCACGCAACCAGAAGCGTTCTACAGCACTGGTGACCAACGTGGACTTCGACAAATGGGGAGAGTATCTGGTCGATGGCCCGCTGGCCATGGCCCTCCTCGACCGCCTGGTCGAGAGAGCGATCATCCTCAAGGTCAAAGGTAAGACTTATCGCACGCCCCTGGCCAAAAGCGAAGAAAACCCCACCTGACCGAGGAAGCTGTCAGCTTCCCCCATTTCTGCGCCTACCGCAGGCCATGGCGGAAGCCTACACCTGGCTCCCTTTCAACCGCCAAACTGGTACCCTTTTTCGCCGCCACCGACACCTCAGCCATGAGCAAGCGGCAGCGCAATGTTCAGGTATCGTAAGCAATCCGGCTGAGGCCTCCGGCTGCGCGGGGTCGGCGGTACCGGACCTGAAGGTCAGCACGATCGATCCACAGCATCC
>DATDGP010000201.1:0-4123 GCA_036522035.1 Terriglobales bacterium | reverse complement strand
TTCTGATAGCGAGCATAAATGCTCTGCAAGTACTCCCTGCGCGATCTTCGACTCATGCGGTTACCCGTCTCCATGACGGGTAACATTCTCAAATTGCGCGACGATCGGTCACGGGTAACATTTTAGATTGCGCGATGCGGCGACTCTCCAAATGAATGAAAAAGAGCACATAATAGGTCACCAAACCGCTTAAGGTGAGGACTTCCACCGTAAAGAAATCGGTCCCCACCAGAACCGCTAGGTGAGCTCGAATGAAGTCTCGCCAGCTGGTCGTCTGCTTTCGTTTGGAGGTGGGAGGGATGCCACGGCGATGCAGGATGTTCCCGACCGTCTGGTCCGAGAGCGTGTGACCAAGATTGGCCAAGGCGCCGACGATGCGATCGTAGCCCCAGGTCGGGTTCTCTTTTGCCATGCGGGATGTGGCTTCGTCTGATCAACACACCGTAAAGCCCTGGTTCAATGGCAAGCTGGATTTCTCGCCCCCGGTCCGAGACCTGGGCCAACAGGGTTTCCCGCTAATAGGTGGACGCCTGGACTACCTCGATAAGAGACCCGTGGCCGCGCTGGTCTACCAGCGACGGAAGCATGTTATTAATCTATTTGTGTGGCCGTCGTCGGAAGAAGCTCCAGAGAGAGTGTTGATGCGCCAAGGCTACAACATGCATCATTGGGCCGAGTCAGGTATGACCTTCTGGGCGGTTTCGGACCTCAATAACAGTGAGCTCGAGGAGTTCGTGCGATTGGTTCGGGCCCGCTCGTAGCCAGCTTTCCGAACGCTTCAGCTCTGTTTCTCTCAGCCCACAACCAGCATCTGGCTTGCCTCCGGAATCTTGCTCGAATTCATCGTGAATCCCGACCGATTATTTGCGCAAGTTTCTCCGCAGGCACCGGCAGCCACAGGGTTTTGCGAGCTCCGCCCTTGAAACGCAGGTGCAGAGTGACCTCGTGGTGATTGGTCGAGGGCGTCTTGCCTTCTGCACCACTCCAAGCCCACGCCACCGTCCGAACAAGACTCCGAGCAAGCGGCAACCTAGTCTCCACGCCTCTGGAACAGGCGCCGCTCACGTTTCGCGCCGGGCAGGCTTCCTTCTGTTCCAAGATTCGAACCTCAAGAAGCTGCGCGGAGAAGGCGCCTTTTACTGCGTCAGGGTCGGGGGCTACCGCGTGGGCTTGGCCGCCGAATAGAACGCAGTCGTGTTCGTCAGAGTTGTTCATCGCCGCGAAATGTACCGCTATTTCCCCTGAACCCAGTCGGGCCAGGCCACAAGTGGACTCTTCCGCTCTTCCGAGAGCTTACGCCGCTGACCGCAGCAGCACGCCCTCAGCGAGTTCTCTAAGATTCCCGATCGGAAAGCATTGATCCGCGTCGAGTGCGGCGGGACCATATGCCGCCAGCTCCGGTTGCAGAGCAGCGGGGTCATTACCCACCAGAAAGAATACGTTTCGCCGCGCGAGAGTCTTCATTGCAAGGTCCAGCTCCCAGGCGACGTTCGGAGTGATAGCCCGGCAGTCGAAGATGGCAAAGCGCACGTGCGGGAATGCACGTTCCAGGTCTTCCTTCCAGCGATCGCTGATGAAGAGGTTATGGCGGAAAGCGTTGACGCGCCCCATGTCGCCGATGCCGAGCGCGAAGGGCATCAGGATCCAATACAGTAAGTAAACGGTCCGCCTTGATTCCTTGGGGTCCACCACACCCGAGAGGCGCAGGCGCGGCTCGAGCAGCCTTCGCAGGTCCTTGACGGCCGCCCACCCCTTCTTGTCAGCCCCAAAGGCCCGCAGAAACAGAGCGTCAATGGGACGCTTAGGAATCATGCGCCACACGGCTATCGCTGCCACAAGCGTCAGGGTATTCAGTGCTGTGGAAAAGACAGCGGCCATCGGACTGCCGTATTCCTCCGGGTTCAGCGCGCCCGGCCGGCCCGAGGCCGTGAAATAACCGGCGAACAAGAGATATGTATATTGGATCAGCAGAATTACCGCTCCCCAGACGATGAAGATGCCCAGAATCACCCGTAAAGGTCTCCGCCGTTCGTACAACGGATCATGCAGTCCCTCGACCTCAGTCCGGGCGCTCCACGGCTCAGGCAACCAGCGAAAGTATCGGAAGGCGATTCCGCCGTACAAAAGCAGCCAACCGGCGGTTCCCGCCAAGCCGGCAATATTGAAGTCCGGGAAATAATACCGGTCAAGGCCGATCCGAAAGTAATCGACGGTGTACCCCCAAAGGAGTGTTTCACCGGCTTGCACGAGCGACCCATCAACAATGCAACTGAGGGCGACGAGCTGAAAGGTATAACGTTGATCGACCAGCGACAGAAAGAGCACCAACAGCCCAATTGCGAAGAAGGCGCTGATCGAGGCGCTTAAGAGCGCCTGCGATCCCCCACCCTCGAACAGCGCCAAGGCGGTGCCTCGGTTCTCATGATAGACGAGGTCAACCTGTATGCCCGCCGCGTCGATGATTCTGGTTGTTTCCCAGGGGCCAAGATGCTGAGTGAGTGCGGAGAGCGCAGTGTGGGCGACAGCGACCGAGAGCAGAGTCGCGACCAGGATCGTAGCCTTCCGCATGGCGGGCCTCGACCGGTTGAGATCGTCCGCTACCTCAACGGACGGTAGGTACGGTTGCCGACGCTGGTTCAGCCAGCCACCGAGGGAAATGGAGCAGTAGCTGAAAGGGATCCAGTGCCAGACCGTATTAGGTCATCCTAACACCGCGGAACCGCAAAGGGGGCGCGGAGTTACCGCCAGGCCGCTCCTGTAACCCATTCTGTTCTCAGGAAATTCGAGTGTTTGGACACTACGGCGCCCCTACGCTGAGGCTGACGTCTGCTGCTCGTGCGGCTTCTGCTGCTCGGCCACCACTTCGCGGACGAGGGCTTTCAGCTCGCGGCGGTCCAGTTGGTCAAGATGGAGCTGGATGGGCTTGCTGCCCTCTCCGAAGTTGAGGCTCAGGTGAGGGACGGGTATCTCGATTCCTAGTTCGTCGAACTTCTTCTTGATGCGGCGGTTCATTTCGCGGCCGACCGTCCATTGCTGGATGGGAGCGGTCTTGATGCGCGCCTTGACGATCACGGCGGAATCCGCGAATTTGTCGACGCCGAGGATTTCAAGCGGCGCCAGGATCAGGTTCGCGTACACTTCCTCCTTCATCAACTCGTCAGCTACGCCCTTCATCACCTCTGCCACATGGTCGGTGTCCTCTTTGTACGCGACACCCATATCGAACACGTAGTATGAGAAGCCGTGCGTCATGTTCGAGAGTGTGGTGATTGTGCCGTTGGGAAAGATGTGCACCGTGCCGTCCTGGCCGCGCAGGACGGTAGTGCGCAGGTTGATCTGCTCCACGAGGCCTCCGGTGCCGTTGATGATGGCGACGTCGTTCACGCGAATCTGGTTCTCGAGCAGCATGAATCCGCCTGATATGACGTCGCGTACCAGGTTCTGCGCCCCGAAGCCCACCGCCAGGCCTATCACCCCGGCGCCTGCAAGGATCGGCCCAATGTCGAAGCCCGCCTCGCGCAGCGCCATGATGATGGCAACAATCCAGACGATGACGCCAATCGTCTTGCGGGCAACGTCGCTCAGCGTGGTGGCGCGCTTTTCAAGCTCAACGTCGACCGCTCCCCGGAAGGCCGACATCCGCTGCACGATGCGGACCCGCACCTGGGGGAACAATGCCTTCATGATCCGATTCACGACATAGGCGCTAACCACGATGATCACGATGCGGACGGTGTGCGCGAAGACGGGATAGTTCAGCGAAAGCCACGCAGGGAGGTGATGAATGGGTATGCCCATGCACCTCATGCTAGCAAATCCTCAAAAGCGTGTCACGGTTCGGAACTCCTGGATCGAGGCCTCCCGGACGGGTGGGCGGACCAAAGGTTAAGTCTCCAAAACGGAGAGCAGGCGGTTCATTCTGCATTGAAGTCGCGTTTTTGCTCAGAGCCGCATCAAAGTGAAGCTGCAATACAGGAAATCCGGATCCAAAATCCCTGCTCCTAGTTCGCAAGAGTTAATTCGCTTTGCGTTGATCGAACTCTAAATCTTCGGTGCCCAGGGCCTACAGGCGCAGCTCGGCACCGTCGATTATTCTAGGAACAAGCGGTTCAGGCAGACTCTC
>DATDGP010000200.1:0-18051 GCA_036522035.1 Terriglobales bacterium | reverse complement strand
CGCTTATGCCTTTGCACTCGACGGCTGATTTCCAAACAGCCTGAGCGTAGCTTCGCGCGCCTCCGTTACAATTTAGGAGGCGACCGCCCCAGTCAAACTACCCGCCTAGCCATGTCTCTGACCCGGATCACGGGTCGAGGTTAGAACCACAGAATCATCAGGGTGGTATCTCACCGCTGGCTCCCCCTGCCCCGAAAAGCAAGGTTCAAAGCCTCCCACCTATCCTGCGCAGCAAGGGCCATAGTTCATACTAAAGGTATAGTAAAGGTGCACGGGGTCTTTCCGTCTAGTTGCGGGCAACCGGCATCTTCACCGGTACTACAAGTTCGCTGAGTCACTCGTCACGACAGTCGCTCTATCGTTACGCCATTCGTGCAGGTCGGAACTTGCCCGACAAGGAATTTCGCTACCTTAGGACCGTTATAGTTACGGCCGCCGTTCACCGGGGCTTCAGTTCGAAGCTTCCGGGGATTGCTCCCCATGACCTCTCCCTTTAACCTTCCGGCACCGGGCAGGCGTCAGCCCCTATACGTCGTTTTCGACTTAGCAGAGACCTGTGTTTTTGTTAAACAGTCGCGGAGCGCGATTCACTGCGGCCTCCTCGGGCTTCTAACCCTAGCGAGGCACTCCTTCTCCCGAAGTTACGGAGTTAATTTGCCTAGTTCCTTAGCGAGTGTTCTCTCAAGCGCCTTTGGATATTCACCTCGTCTACCTGTGTCGGTTTGGGGTACGGTTGCCCCGGAAACTGCTTAGCGGCTTTTCTTGGCAGCATGAAATCGCGGACTTTACGAGGCGAAGCCTCTTGGCCCGCCCCTCAGAGTGGCTTTAAACCGATCCGGTGGATTTGCCTGCCGGATCCTCCTCGGAGCGTGCAGGGTCCATGTCCAATAGGACCGCCTCCGCTATCCTCCTGCGTCCCCGCTTCGTCATAACGTTCCCGGTGCAGTGCCGGAATGTTAACCGGCTGTCCATCAGTTACGCCTTTCGGCCTCACCTTAGGGACCGACTGACCCTGAGCGGATTAACCTTTCTCAGGAAACCTTAGACTTTCGGCGCGGAGGGTTCTCACCTCCGTTATCGCTACTTATGCCGGCAGAGTCACTTGAGTACCGTCGACGAGCCCTCGCGGTCTCGCTTCAAACTGTACTCAACGCTCCCCTACCAATCCAAGGGCAAACCAGAAGTCAGAAACTGGAAACCAGAGCGCTAGCTCTGATTCCTCTGCCTTCTGATTTGCCCTCGGAGTCCGCAGCTTCGGTAGATGGCTTGAGCCCCGTTAAATTATCGGCGCAGAGTCACTCGACCAGTGAGCTGTTACGCTTTCTTTAAAGGATGGCTGCTTCTAAGCCAACCTCCTGGCTGTCTGAGCGACTCCACTTCCTTTCCCACTTAGCCATCGCTTGGGGACCTTAGCTGGCGGTCTGGGCTCTTTCCCTCTCGACGACGAAGCTTAGCCCCCGCCGTCTGACTCCCGGACTGTGCGCCACGGCATTCGGAGTTTAGTTGGATTCGGTATCCGTTAACGAACCCTAGTCCATCTAGTTCTCTACCACCGTGGGCAACCATCCGAGGCTAGCCCTAAAGCTATTTCGGGGAGAACGAGCTATCACGGAATTTGATTAGCCTTTCACCCCTACCCTCAGTTCATCTGAGCTGTTTTCAACCAACACCAGTTCGGGCCTCCGGCCGCTGTTACGCGGCTTTCACCCTGACCAAGGGTAGATCATCCCGCTTCGCGTCTATTGCCCGCCACTCGTCGCCCTATTCAGACTCGCTTTCGCTACGGCTCGCTCCCCGGCTCATCACCGGATCATTGCTTAACCTTGCGACGGACAATAACTAGCCGGCTCATTATGCAATAGGCACGCCGTCAGGCTTGCCCCTGGATTGCTCCAAGAGCGTGGCCCTCCGACTGCTTGTAGGCATACGGTTTCAGGTACTTTTAACTCCCCTCGCAGGGGTTCTTTTCACCTTTCCCTCACGGTACTGGTTCACTATCGGTCGCTGGCACGTGTTTAGCCTTACGGGATGGTCCCCGTAGCTTCCCGCGGGGTTTCTCGTGCCCCGCGGTACTCAGGAACGCGCGTTCGAGTCTGGTCAGCTTTCGACTACGTGGCTATCACACTCTGTGGCCGACTTTTCCAAGTCGTTCGACTAGCCGCCAGATTGGTAACTCGATGGCTCTAAACCGACGCACGCCCTACAACCCCCAGCCCTCCTCAGAACAGTGGCTAGCGGTAAGTGGTCAGTGGCAAGGCCAGGGAAATCTAGCCACTTGCCACCAATCACTTGCCACTGCTCTAAGGAAGGCTGGGTTTGGGCTGTTCCGCGTTCGCTCGCCACTACTAGCGGAATCGCTTTTGCTTTCTTTTCCTCCAGGTACTGAGATGGTTCACTTCCCTGGGTTTGCTCGCACCCGCCTATGGATTCAGCGGGCCGTTTCCGATGTTGTCATCGGAAGGGTTTCCCCATTCGGAGATCCTCGGTTCAACGGGTGTTTCCCCCTACCCGAGGCTTATCGCAGGTAACCACGTCCTTCATCGCCGTCCAGCGCCAAGGCATCCACCGTACGCCCTTAGTAGCTTGACCATAAAATCTGCTCAACACACACAGAAACCCGGGCCAGATACCAGGCGCCAGGGACTAGACGATCCCCCGGCACTGCATCCTCACCCGCGCTCCCTTGTTGCCGACCCTCAGAGCCCGCCGCCTAAACAACCGACAACCCGGCAACTGACGACTGACAACCGTCTCGCAGATCCGCTTACTTCTGCCAGGATCCCTCCCGGCAGACTGAGCACTTGTAGACGCCGCACTATTCAGTTTTCAAAGATCTGTGAGTGCCACAGACGCGGCCGTTATACCCGCCTGCGGCCTCTTTTAGCAACCCAAAAACTCAATCATGCAAGTTTTGGGATGCTCAGTTTGATGCTGACCTGAACGTGGTCCTCTAAGCACCAAACTCAACATCCCGCCAACTTCATTCCCTGCTCACGCATTCCCGGCCAAAACTCCGAGGGCGGCAACAAACCGCCCCCGAACTCCGTGAGAGCCATTCGACGCCACATTCCGTCGACGCTCCACGCGCGCCGGCTTGATACTTTCTCCTGCTTTGGTGGCTTAAATTGGGGATGAAACGAGGCGGGGAAGAACTTCGAAGATTAACCTGCCCGAATCAACCCCTAGTCGCTTGTCTTTCGCGTATCTTCCTCCTGTCCAAATGCCATCACGAAGAGTACAGCAGCAAAATTCATTCGTCAAGCGATTTTTTTTGCACCTGGGCGCGTGGTAGAATGCGCCCGGAAACGCTGGCCCGCGTCAGGGAGGCAAACATGAGTGCGAACGCCATGGACCGGCTTTGGTCCGACTACCAGGAACATCACCGGACAGCGGGGAACCGCACCTGCCACCTGGTGGGTATCCCGCTGATTATCATCGGCTTGCTGGGACTGCTGGCCATTCCGATCGCGCACGCCGGCGGCTGGCCGATCGAAGTCTCCCTGCTGATCGTGCTCCTCGTGGGAGCCATCGACATCTGGCTCGACGCCAAGCTTGGCTTGCTGATGTTTCTGGCCTCGTTCGTCATCTATCTTGGAGCTCGCATGTTAGCCTGGCAGGTGCTCGCGGGCCTGTTCGTGCTCGGCTGGGTCTTCCAGTTCGTCGGGCACGGCGCCTATGAGAAGCGGTCGCCGGCGTTCTACAGAAACCTGGCCCACCTAATGGTGGGACCGCTCTGGGTGCTGAACCACCTGGTCCACTTGCGAGGCGAGACAGCCCAGACGACAGCCTCGGCGCGGGGCTGAGTTTGTACGAAAACGGGTTCAGATGCCGGCTGGGTTCGCCATCACGGCGTCTGCTTGAGGCTGGCGTTATACATGGAATCCAGCAGGTCCTGTGAGTGCCCGTCGTAATCCGCATCCAAGGACCACATAAAGGTGCCGCCCAGGCCGCGCTGCCACACCGAATACCAGACCCTGTAAAACGTGGAGAACGAATCATCGTAGGTGATAAAGCCCGGACTCCCGTCCGCCCTCAGCATGTAGGGGACGAGCGCGATGGGGTCGTAAAACGTCTGCCAACCCCGCTGGTTGATTCGCTGCTTGATGAAGGTTCCGTAGTTTTCGGAAAGCACGGTGTTGCCGCAGTTGGCGCAATTTCCCCACAACCTGGTGACGTTCTCGTAGAAATAGCCGTAGAACGGCGTTCCCATGTTGAGCTTGCTGGCCGGCACCTGGATCGTGTTCAGATAGATGTCGGCCGCTTGCTGGACGCTGCCCCCCGGCTCGCATTCGTAGGGCTGAGGATCGTGTGGATCCCAGAAGATGGCTGAATTGAGCTGGGCGTCGTCCGTCCACGGGCCCGCGCAGTCATACATCATGATGTTGAAATAGTCGACCAGCGGCTCCACGTTGTGGAAGTTATATCCCTCGCCTCCCCAAGGGGCGACGTCGGCGGAAATCACGTAGCTGGGCGTCGGGAAAGCCTCACGCAGCGCTGTCATCAGGTTCAGAAAAGTCTGACGGTCCGTGGCGTTGCTCGGGTACTCCCAGTCGATGTCCACCCCGTCGTAGCCGTAGCGGTTGATGAAAGTCTGGAGGTTCCCCACCAGGATGCCCTGAAGACTCGAGTTCTTCTCGAGGGCCGTGAAAGGGCCTCCCAGCAGCAGCAGCACCCTGACGCCCGCCGTGTGCGCCTTCTCCAGCAGCTCCGGTTCCAGGAATCCGTCCGGCACCACCAGGGCTCCGCTGGCGTTGAAGTTCACCCCGGCGTGGTTGATGTGCGTCAGCTTGGCGAACGGAATCTGGGCCGAGCTGTAAGGCGGAGTCTGGGTCCGGCTCCAGTAACCGTAGTCACCCACCACTCGCTTGGTGAGCTTCTGGGCTCCCTCGGTTTGTCCGCAGGCAGGCGGGGCGCCCCCGAGGCACGCCAGCCCAACCAACGCCGAAGTCGCGAAGCTTGCCGCCAGCCGGTTATAACGCTTCATAACCCTCCCTCGATCCGGTACCCTTTTGATTTCCAGCCGACCTGTAATATACCCCGGACTGCCTCCGCATTCAACGCCTATCGGTTGTGATTTGGATGCGCCGGAACTACTCCTCTGGCCGGCTTTGTCAAACCAACCCTACGGGTGGCGCTGGTGAATTTCACCGGCTTGGCGCCCAGCCTGTACCAGAGCGCACGAGGCTGTCCCTGATTTCGTTGGAGGTTGAGCGACGGTTCTCGGACCCGATTTGATTAGAATCGGGCTGGGAAAATCTCAAGCAAAGGAGAACCGTCGTGGAGAAAACGTATCACATTGCGGAGAAGAGCGACAGTCAGAGTCTGGCGGACTTTTTGGTGAAGAACGGGCAAGGTTTGCTGCCCATGGTGGAACTGATTGAGCAGTCGCAGAAGGCAGTGGACGAGTTGATCGACGTGGTAGGACGGGCGACGATCGAGGCCGTGCTGAGGCTGTCGGGGGAAGGAATCGCGGGTCCTCCACATCCGGGCAAAAAGGGCGGGAGGATAGGCTGGCATGGACGGGAAAGGGGAACGGTCTGCCTGCGGGAGCGGAAGCTGCGCGTGGAGCGGCCGCGTTTGCGCAAGAAAGAGCAGGGCGAAGGAGGCGAAGTGCCGCTGCCGGCCTACGAAGCCATGCGAGCGGAGGGGAAGCTGGGAAACCGAATGCTGGAGATCCTGCTGCGCGGAGTCTCGACCCGGCCATACGCCGCGGTTCTACCGCAGATGGCGGAGACGGCGGGGTTTTCGAAATCGAGTGTCAGCCGGGAAGTGATCGAAGCCAGCGAGGAAGAATTGCGCAGCCTGTGCGAGCGCCGGCTGGAATCTCTGGAGCTGCTGATCCTGTACGTGGACGGACTGCGCTTCGCCGACCACCAGGTGCTGGTGGCGGTAGGCGTGGACGAGCAGGGGCAGAAGCATGTGCTGGGGCTGGCGGAAGGAGCGAGCGAAAACAGCCAGGTGGTGAAAGGGCTGCTCGAAGACCTGGTGCAGCGCGGGCTGAAGACGGGTCGCAAATATCTCTTCGTGATCGATGGCTCGAAAGCGCTGCGGGCCGCGATGGAGGCGGTGTTCGGCGCCGACCATCCGGTGCAGCGCTGCCGGAACCACAAGCTGGAGAATGTGAGCAGTTACCTGCCTCAGGAGCTGAAGCCGCAGGTGAAGGCCGTGATGCGAGCGGCCTTTCGGCTGCCGGCGAAGGAAGGCATGGCGCGGCTGGAAAAACAGGCCGAGTGGTTGGAACGGGAATATCCCAGCGCCGCCAGCAGTCTGCGCGAAGGGCTGGCGGAGATGTTCACGGTCACGAAGCTCAACCTCTCCGCGAGCCTGGCGCGCTGTCTGGTCTCGACCAACGTGATCGAAAGTCCCCACAGCGGAGTGCGATTGCGAACCCGACGGGTGTGTCGGTGGCGGGATGGCAAGATGGTCCTGCGCTGGGCGGCGGCGGCGCTGCTCATGACCGAAAAGAACTTTCGTCGCATCATGGGCTACAAGGATCTGTGGATGCTCAAAGCAGTGCTGGGTCGAAATCAGGACACATCCAAGGAGAAAGCGGCCTAAGATGAATCAGGCCGTCGTTCGACCTCCAACGACGTTCGGGACATCCTCTCGACACAAAGCCAACCGCAATAGGCGAATGGACTGGCAAGTGGGCAATCTGGATGAATCGATATCGAAGCAAGCGCCGCATTGAAATCATGTACTCTGACAGCGTAAGCAAAGCTGGCAGTTGTATTGTGCTTGATGATCTCGATTAACCCAGCTATAAACTCTTTTCGCTTTGTGCGCTCTCCCTTCCAGCCGACGGCAAACTCTCCTTGGCTTACAGTGAACTCTTTCATGTGAAAGTATCTCACGCTGTATTCTGGCCTCTGTAAGAATCTCTTCCATTCGCTGTCGAAATCCTTCCACAGCGTGACGTATGACAAATATCCAGCAACAGAGACAATGTGCGGGAGCTTCGGGTATTCGCTGCGGTCAAAGTAAGACGAAAGCGAAGTAAGCATAAGAAGCTCTTTTTCATCCCAGTCATCACGAAAATAAATAGACCGCACTATGTGTTCGATGAGGCTGTAACCACCACCATCTTGACTTTCCGCACACATCTACCCTACACTCTTTCTGTAGGGTAAGCGCGTGCCCCTGAATCCCGCGAAGAATCTGCGGGCCGACGCTTAGGCTAGTTGAAGAGTCTCAAAGTTTCTTTCGTTTAACTAACGAGGGGACTCGCCGATCTTGCTCGGGTAATAGGTGAGACGCTTCCCCACAGTTGCTTTCAAAGCTAGTTGCCGTCTCTCTCCGTCGTCTACATCCCTTGCATTGTAGCGAAAATCAAACTCACTCAGGTAGCGGTGCAAGTGCTCTTTCGAGATGTGATGAAAAGAGCCATAAACACCGCGCTTCACGAGACTGAAGAATCCCTCGACAGTATTAGTGGTGGCCACGGCTCCATCCGGCTCGATGCGCACGTATTCCTTCTCACTGTGATTCACGGTGCTGTGGCGCGAGAACTCTTTCCCGACGAAATCATAAACGCCAGACTCGTCGGTCATGACGTGCGCGGCTGGGTCAACGTATTCGCGGATGACTTCCTTCAAATTCTTCGCGGTGACATTCGCAACGTGAATCGAGCGGACCTTGCCACCGCGCTCGACAAGCGAAACGACCGGAGCTTTGTTTGCGGTTCCTGCTGGCCTATCTTTTGGTCGCTCTCCCGGTTTCACGGCTTGCGGGCCGCTTCGCAGCTTGCCGCCTACGTAAGTCTCATCGACTTCCACGGTGCCAGAGAGAGGCGCTAGCATTCCGTCTTGCCTCATCGCGTGCCGAATCCTGTGAGTCATAAACCACGCGCTCTTGTAGGTGATGCCAAGCTGACGATGGATTTGATGCGAACTCATGCCCTTCTTGCTGGCGCACAGCAGATGAATGGCGAGCAGCCACTTGCGGAGGGGGATGTGAGAGTCCTCGAAAATGGTGCCGATCTTGACGGTAAACTTCTCGCGGCATCCCTTGCACTTCCACGTACCAGGGCGCACCTTGTTCTTGCTGGTAGGTTTGGATTGCAGCCGGAAAGCCTCTCCGAGAAGGCCGCAATGCGGACAAATGGGACCGTTAGGCCAAAGAGTCTTTTCGAGGAACGAAATCGAGGCTTCTTCAGTACTGAATTGTTGGGCTAAGTCTGCTAGGTTCATATGCTTACCTCACTTAAAGGTCAGCATATCATTAAAAATGGGGTCTGTCAACTATATAATTCCGGAAATTGCTGATGAACTGCTGCGGCCGTTTCCTACGGATCTATTACAATGCGATGTATAGATCACAGTATACCTTGACAAGGTGACTGATACCTGGACACAGTCGAATATGGCGCAAAACCAAAGGGGGGATTCGTAGAATGGACTTACTGTGCTCGGACGCGTTCAGATTTGCTTCAAGAGTTTTGCTACTAGCTACGACCTTCGGGCACCTGCCCGGCCGGGCAATTGCTCAGGAGAGGGCCGGCCATCAAGTCGACCTTGACAAAGCGCAATCGACCGGAGGCGCGTCCAGCCAAAGCAAGCCCGGCGACCTCAATTCGGCGATTCAGCACATTATCTTCATCACCAAAGAGAACCGGACCTTTGACCAGATGTTCGGCACCTATCGGGGGGCCGACGGCGCCACCACTGCGACGCTTTCCACCGGGCAGGTGATTAATCTCGGGCACACCCCGGATGTCACCGCGCGTGACCTTGGCCACTCCTGGCCGGATGCTGTCCTCGCCATCGATAACGGCAAGATGGACGCCTTCGATACCGTTGAGAATTGCAACTCGAACGGTGACCTCCTTTGCTTGACTCAGCTCCAGCAATCCGACATTCCGAACTACTTCGCGTACGCAGGTTCCTTCACACTGGCGGACCACATGTTTTCTTCTCTGCATGGGTCGAGCTTCCCCAATCATCTTTATATGGTTGCGGCTCAGTCGGGTGGAGCAGCCGATATACCCAACCCTCTTCCATCCCCGTGGGGCTGCGACTCTGCTCCTGGAACCACAGTGCCGGTGATCGACGTGAACGGCAATCTGACCAATCAGTATCCATGTTTCGACTTCGAAACCTTAGCGGACCTGCTCAACAGCGCCCCCGGCGGCCCGATCTCTTGGAAGGCCTACGCGACCGCGGGCTCGCCGTTTAACAGTTTCGACGCCATCAACCACATCCGGAATTCGTCTTACTGGACCACGAATATGGCGCTTGACACCCAGTTCATCCCGGACGCGGAAGGCACATCCGGCAATCCGCTTCCTGCGGTGAGCTGGCTCTTCGCGACGGGCGACATCGACGACCATACGCCGCGCTCGTCGTGCTATGGGGAAAACTGGACGGTCAATCAGATCAACGCCGTCATGCAGGGCCCCTATTGGGACTCGACCGCGATTTTCGTCACTTGGGACGACTTTGGAGGCCTTTACGATCACGTTGCGCCGCAGCAGTTGGATGAATACGGTTTGGGTCCGCGGGTGCCTCTCCTCATCATTTCGCCATGGGCCATACCCAACCATGTCTCGAGCACGCAGTATGAGTTCTCCTCTTTCCTGAAACTTGTCGAGGAGCGCTTCGACCTCAGTTCACTGACCGAAAGAGACGCCAACGCCAACGACATGCTGGACAGCTTCGACTTCAGCCAAAATCCGAACCCGCCGCTGGTGCTCAGCGCCCGCCATTGCCCTCCAAATTCCACCGCCACCCTGAACTTTCCCCTGCCGCAAGCGGTGGGCTCACCCAGCGCCGGCCTGACCGTGACACTCAGCAATTACAACCCGACCCCGATGGCGATCAACAGCATTACCGGCACGACCGAATTCACGCAGACGAACAACTGTCCCGCGACACTGAAGGCCGCCGTCAACAATACCGCCTTCACCTGCACCATTACGGTGACTTTCACACCGGCGGCCGCCGGACCGCGCACCGGTACCCTCACCCTGGTCGATGGTGACTCCAGCAGCCCGCAGACCGTAAGCTTGACCGGGGTTGGCACGGAAGTCTCGACTTCATCCACGCTAATCCGGTTCGGAACTGTGACCGTGGGTTCAACCGGCCCGTCGAAATCCGCGACCTTCACGAATCTGGGACGGTCCGGGCTCAGCATCACCAACATCGCAGTCACCGGAGACTACAGCCAGACGAACAACTGCCCCGGCAGCCTGGGGGCGGGTGCGAGCTGCCAGGTTACGGTTACCTTTAAGCCGACGGCGGCCGGGACCCGTTACGGCGCTCTTACCGTCACGGACAGTGATGGCAGCGGACGGCAAGTTGTGAACCTCACCGGAATCGGCACTTTGCTTTCTCTCACCCCATCGACCTTGAACTTTGGATCTGTGGCTGTGGGCTCCGCACAGATGGGTACCGCCACTCTTCAGAACTTCAGCGACAGCACCATCAACATCATGGGTACCAGTGTGACCAGCACCGTCGATGGGATGGTGGCTGGCCTAAAGGCTGTTTTCACCGAATTGAACACTCTCGATTTCTCGCTGGCGAGCAGCACCTGCGGTAGCACCTTGGGAGCCGGGGCTAGTTGCAGTTTCACGATCAGCTTTACGCCAACGATGACCGGCTCCCTGAGCGGACAGCTCTTCGTCAATGACGACCAGGCTGACAGCCCCCAATCGATCACTCTGAGCGGTACGGGGACCGAGGGAGCAGCGAACCCGGAGCCTTTTCTCACACAGCCTCTGAGTCCCTCATCCGCAGCTCCCGGCGGGACTAACTTCACGCTGACCGTACCGGGGGCACAGTTTGTTTCAGGGGCAACGGTGAACTGGAACGGCAGACCTCTCACTACGACCTACGTCAGCGGCACGAAACTGACGGCCACGGTACCTGCAGCGAGTATCGCCTCGGCGGGCACGGCCGTTGTGACAGTATCTAATCCGGCTCCCGGCGGTGAAGGCTCGAACTACATCATCTTTCCGGTCACGAACCCGGTGCCTCAGGTTAGCCTCAACAGCTCCACGCTCTCCACCGGCAATGACCCGCAATCTGTGTTGAGCGCCGACTTCAACAGCGACGGCAAGCCAGACCTGGCCGTAGCCAACAACACTGACAACACGGTCTCCGCCTTCCTCGGCAATGGTGACGGTACTTTCGGAAGCGCTTTCACCGTACAGGTGGGGCACCGTCCAGTAGCACTCGCGGCCGGCGATTTTGACGGTGACGGCGACCAGGACTTGGCGGTTGCCAACCAGGGCGACAGCTCAATCTCTCTGCTCAAAGGCCACGGCGACGGCACCTTTGCCCCGCTATCCACCATTGACATGGACGTGATTGCCCCGGTCGCGTTGACTGCCGCGGACTTCAACGGTGACGGCAATTTGGACCTTGTGGCAGTCGACCAGATCGACAGCACAGTCGCTATCTTCCTGGGCAACGGGCAAGGAAATTTTACCGCATCCTCAGTTCTCCCTTATGTGGGAAACGGGCCGGTTTCGGTGGCCATCGGCGACTTTAATGGCGATGGCAAGCTGGATTTAGCACAAGTGAATAACACGGATGACACGGTCGGCATCCTGACTGGCAATGGCGATGGAACGTTCAAGGGGCTCGCGACTACGGCACCCACGGGTAAAGGCCCGCAGGGCATCGTGGCCGCGGACTTCAATGGCGACGGCAAGCTCGACCTGGCAGTGGCCAACGAGACGGACAGTACGGTTTCCGTTCTTCTGGGGAACGGCGACGGAACCTTCCAGCCTGGTGTCGTTTATGCGACCGGAACGAATCCCAACGCCATCGTGACTGCAGACCTTAACGGCGACGGAACGCTTGACCTGGTGACGGCCAATCCGGGCGCAAGCACCATCTCCGTGCTGCTCGGGACTGGGTCCGGCAGCTTCGGCAACCATACGGACTATTCGGCGGGAGGCGGTCCGAGCGGCCTGACGTTAGCGGACTTCAATGCCGACGGTCTGATCGACGCCGCGGTGGCGGACAGCTCGGCCAACGCGATCTCGGTGATGCTGCAGAAATCCGCCGGGGCTCCAATCGTCACGCTTTCACCCTCCAGCCTCACGTTTGCGACTCAGCTTGTGGGCACGCCTAGTGGGAGCAAGACCGTAACTCTCAATAACACCGGCAACGGGTCGCTTGCCATCACCAACATCTCGGCCACGGGCGACTTCAGCCAGACCAACACCTGCGGCTCCAGCGTGGCGGCGGGAGCGAGTTGCAGCATCGCCGTAACCTTTACGCCGACGACCACGGGAACGCGAACCGGCACAGTCTCCATCACAGACAACGCCCCCGGCAGCCCTCAGACCGTCGCCCTCACCGGCATCGGTACGGTGGTGAAGCTTTCCACCACCAACATCAACTTCGGCGACCAGGCGGTGGGCACCACCAGCCTGCCAGTAGTCGTCAGGCTGGGGAACACCGGGACCACAGCCCTGGCCATATCCCTCATCAAGCTTCAAGGCGCCGACCCCAAAGATTTCGCCGAGACCAACACCTGCGGCTCCAGCGTGGCGGCGGGAAAAACCTGCACAATCACCGTGACGTTCACGCCTACGACCCAGGGGAGCCGCACGGCGTCGCTGGGCGTATCCGACAGCGGCGGAGGCAGCCCGCAAAGAGTGTCGCTCAGTGGCAACGGGACTTAGTCTTGACTTCCGCCACTAGGGCGCCGATTTTCCCCTCCAGGACCCGCGCCGAGCGAGCCTCCGGGGTTGAGTTCGGCAAGGATGGTTGCGCCATCCATTTGGTACATCCGCGTTGCTCGATCTGCCCGAGGAAAACCTACCTGATCCCTTCAGGCTGCGGAATGCTGACGCCGTCTCCTGTTCCTCGAACTTCGTTGCAACGGTTTGGCTAACAAGGCTGGCAGCGCGTCAGGATACCGGTTGCCTCGGCCTTGTCACCGGTACGTCGATATGTTACGGTGCCTTAAGAGTTATCGGTACCGGCGCAGATGGGAGCCTCTGCATGGCTTTTAACAAGGCCCGAGCCCTTCAGGAAGCCGAAAGGTCTCTGGCCCAAGGCAAGGTCAGCCAGGCCATCCAGCAATACTTGCAGATCATCGAAAACGACCCCTCGGATCTCAACCTCATCAACATGACCGGCGACCTCTGCGTGCGCGACAACAGCGTCCCGGAGGCCCTGCAACTGTTCCGCAAGCTGGCTGAGGCCTACGTTCGCGAAGGCTTTTTTCTTCGCGCCATCGCGATCTACAAGAAAATCCTAAAGCTCGACCCAAGCGGTGTGGAATCCATGCTGAAGCTGGCCGAACTCTATACTGCCCAATGACTTAGCCGCGAAGCGCGGGATCTTTACGCGCAGGCTCTGACGGTTTGTCAGAAGCAGAACCTCAAGGAACGGGCCATTGAGGTGATCCGCAAGATGGTAGCGGGCGAGCCGGCCAACATGGCGCACCTCGTGCACCTGGCCGAGTGCTGCCGGGCGGTCGGCCGCACGGGCGAGGCGCTCCGAGCTTACCTTGATGCGGCAGAGGCGGCCATTAACCAGGGAGAGGATGCGGGAGCCTCCGCAGCCCTCGACCAGGCAGCCGCCCTCCAGCCCTCAGATACCCGACTGCAGGAGTTGCGCCGCCGGCTTTCGCCGGAACTTGGGCAAGCACGGGCTCCGGAGCCTGAACCACCGCCACCTCCCAAGTCGGAACTACCGCTGCCACCCCCACCTCCGGAGATCGCGATCGTAGAGCCGCAGCCGCATGTTGCTGAAAGCCCGGTTGCGCAACGCGAGACTGCGCCCGCTCAGGTCACCCCAGCCGAAGTCGCGCCAACCGGGATCGCGCCCAGCGAGGTTACCCCAATCGAGGTCGCACAAGGCGAGACTGCGACGGGTGCTAGCGAGCTCATGGCGACGGAGACTGCTATCGCTGGAACCACCGCTATCGAGATACCGGCTACCGAACCTATGCCGCAGGAGGTCAAAGAGAGCGCGCCCATTGAGATTGATCTTTCCGCCGAATGGGAAGCGGTGGAGGCTGCGCAGCAAGCTCCTCCGATGGGCGAGTCCAGCGCGGCCTGTGAAGCCGTGGAGGCCGCTCAGCAAGCTCCTCCAGCGGGCGCGCCTGACGCCGAATGGGAAGCGGTGGAGGCTACGCAGCAGGCTCCTCCGACGGGCGAGCCTAACGCCGGCTGGGAAGCCGTGGAGGCCGCCCAGCCAGCTCCTCCGATGAGCGATTCTGGCACCGGTTGGGAAGCCGTGGAGGCTGCGCTGCAAGCTCCTCCGATGAGCGAGTTCAACTTCGACGAGAGTGCGGCCGAGATCGATTTTTACCTTGAGTACGGTATGGCGGACGAGGCCCGGAGGGGCCTCAACCGGCTGGAAGCGCAGTTCCCTAGCGATCCGCAAGTCGCCGAGCTGGCCCGCAAGTTCGAAGCGCCACCGTCCCCAGTGAGCGTCGTTCCCCCTGCCGAACCCGAGCCCCTCGCTCAACTCGGATCCCCTGCTCGACCCGAATCCGCTACGCCACCCGCGATCAATCCCTTAGATACCCTCGCGCAGGACCTCGCCTCGAGTTGGCAAGGGCCTGAGCAATCAGTTCCCAACCCTCCGCCAGTCGCTTCCCCGCCGCCGGACAGCAAGGTGGACTTCGCAGCCTCCCTGGGGTCTCTGCTGAGCGAGTTGGGCGCTGAGGCCGCCGAGGCTCGCGCCCGTGAAGACCCACAGACACACCATGACCTTGGCATCGCCTTTCGCGAGATGGGCCTGATCGACGAGGCGATAGGAGAGTTCCAGAAGGTGGTGCGCGGAGCGCAGGCAGGCGCTTATCCGCCTCAGTTTCTCTCTTCGTGCAGCTTGCTGGCTCTCTGCTTCATGGAGAAACAGATGCCGAGTCTGGCCGTCCGATGGTACGCTCGTGCTCTGGAGTTGCCCCATCTAGATCCGGAGGCAGCCCTGGCTCTTCACTACGACCTGGGCTTGGCGTACGAACAGGCGGGCAATCGCGAGGCCGCACGCGAACGGTTTCTGGAAGTGTACAGCCAGAATATCGACTACCGTGATGTGGCGGAAAAAGTGCGTCAGCTGGCCGCGCGGCCTTGAGCATTGGAACCGTATTCCCGATCCGGCATGTTGAGACGAATGCTTACCGTGTTCTACATTATGGCCTGCTTCGGGATGGGCTTCATGCTTCTCTTCTATCCCTGGATATCACCCTGGACAAACAACTTCTTTGTCCGCCACTACCCTTGGATCGAGGCTCTGGCTCGCAACGACTACCTCCGCGGCGCCGTTTCTGGGGTCGGTCTGGCCGACATCGGGCTCGCGGCCTATGAAACCGGGCGCTTGCGCCGCCACAAGCGGGCTGTCGAAACCACGGGCATCACAAACTGAATGTGGTCCTGGAAACCCAGACTCTGCTACATCACGGACCGGAGGTCGCTCGAACCGAGACCCGTTTTCCCGGTGATTCAAGGTGCCATCGAGGCCGGGATCGATCTGGTTCAGATTAGGGAGAAGGATCTTCCCACCCTGGGATTGCTCCTGTTAGTCGAGGCGGCCGTGGAGGCCACGCGCGGCCCCGGACCAAGTGGCGCGGTGGTCAGCGAAAGCGTCGGTGTGGTGGTGAACGATCGGCTCGACGTAGCTCTGGCCGCAGGCGCCCATGGTGTTCACCTGGGTGGAAAGTCCATGCCGCCCGAGAAGGTGCGGGCCGCCGTTCCCGCGCTCGACCAAGCCTTCTCGGTGGGTGTCTCCTGCCATTCCGCCGAAGACGTGCTGGCCGCTGAAGCCGCCGGTGCGGACTACGCTCTCCTCGGACCGATCTTCGAACCCGCATCCAAACTCAGCCATGGATTTCCGCTAGGTCTCGGCACACTCGGAGAGGCGGCGAGAGGGAGCCAGATTCCGTTGCTTGCCCTCGGTGGGATCACACCCGAGCGTGTCCGGTCCTGTCTCGAGGCCGGTGCGACGGGTATCGCCGGCATCTCGATTTTTCAGGACTGCACGTGTGTAGCAGAGCGCGTGCGAGAATTGAAAAGAGCGATCGCTAAAATCGACGGAGTGCGCGCGGGACCCGGCTTTTGACCGCAGGCCTCCTATTGCTGCTGCGAACCCTAACCTCCATTGCTTCCGCATTGGTTCAGCTTTCGCCCCCCAGCCAGGCGCCCAGCGGCCTCAGGGAGCGCACGTTGTCGCAAACAGCCTTGAAGGCAGCCGTGATCGGGATGGCCAGCATCAGGCCCATGGCTCCCCAAAGCCATCCCCAGAACATCAGCGCCAGCGTCACTGAAAGGGCGCTGAGCTTGACCCGCCGACCGACGAATCGCGGCGTAAGTAGATTGACAGCCAACAAATGGACCACGACCACCGTCACCGCCACGGCCACGAAGGGGCCGATGGTGTCGAAGACAACCAAGCCGGCCGCCAGCGGCGGAAGCATGGCCAGGGCGGCGCCAATGTAGGGGATGAGAGTCAGCGCAGCTGACGCCGGTCCCAGAATCAAGGCACTAGGCAGGCCGATCTCTCCGAACACCGGCGTCGTTAGCAGTGCAGCGATCGCGGCCACCAGGAGATTGCCAAGCACGTACTGCCGCACCATCACGCCGATCCCGTGAATCACATCCTCGGCCTGCTGGCGGCGCTCCGGTGCAAATAGGTTCAAGGTAGCGGCCCAGAGATGATCCTTAGAAGTCAGCATGAACATGACAAGGAACGGTATGAACATGAACGTGACGGCGAAAGTATAGACCGAGCCGATTCCTCTCCACAGGAATTGACCCCAGGGCGACTCCTGTTCGATGCGCACGGTCTGAACGTTGTGCCCAGGAGGAGCGGGCGGCCAGACGTTGGAACCGAAGCGGTCCAAAGGAGCCTCGAAGCGGCCGGCGATTTGCCGAAGGCGGTCTTCGAGGCGCGGCAGATCGGCAGCCAGTGAAAGAGCCCGGTTCGATAGGACATAAACGATCACATACATCAATGCCAGACCGAAAAGCACCAGCATCAGCGATGCCAGCCAGCGCGGCAGGCGCAGGCGCTCCAGGCTCCGGACACCGGGGTCCAGCAGGAAGGCGATGAAAATGGAAAGCACCAAGGTGGTGATCACCGAACTGGCATAATAGAGTGCGGCCACGATGATGCCACCAGCGATAATCCGAAGGCTGGTGCTGGCAGCCGTTGAAGCAGCGGAAGGCTTGCGATCAGGCATGGGTGAGCTCAATTCGATTCTAGCCGCACGTGACCTTGATTGCCAGCCTGCCCAATCCAGGTTGAGCGAAGAAGGTTAAGGATTTCGGACGCTGAAACCGGATAGATTGAAAATGGAACCTTCTCCTATGCTGAGGATGAGCTCAGAGGCAACGCGCTTCTGACCGGAATCACAAACATGGAGAGGTCAAGACGATGGCCACAATGAGTAGTCTCGGAATCAGTGATACGTCCGCGTACCAGAATGACCAACGTTACTGGCAGGCCGTACTCGCTCACGATGCCCGCTTCGACGACACTTTTGTCTACGCCGTGCGCTCAACCGGAATTTACTGCCGACCTTCCTGCCCTTCACGCCGGCCGCGAAGGGACCAAGTAGTGTTCTACTCGCGTTCCGAAGCCGCTGAGAAGGCGGGTTTCCGGGCCTGCCGGCGCTGCGGAAGCCAAGCTCAAAGCCCGGACAGCCCTCAGAGCCAGATGGTAAGAAAGGCGCTGGGCGCGCTCGAAGCGGCCGATGTCGAGAGCGTCCCCACTCTGCCTGCATTGAGCGGCGAGCTCCAAGTAAGTCCGCATCGGCTGGCTCGCGGCTTCAAACGCCTCACCGGTATCACGCCCCGGGATTACGCCGAGGCGCGCCGTCTGGCCCGCCTGAAGACCGGCCTGCGGAACGGTGACAACGTGGCCGACGCTGTCTACGAAGCCGGGTACGGATCGAGCCGTGCCGTCTACGAGGGCGCTCAGGCGCAGCTCGGCATGACTCCGGGCACGTATCGGCGAGGAGGAGCCGGAATGCAGATCGGCTACACCCTGATCGATTCGGCGTTCGGCCGGCTGCTGATCGCCGCCACCGAGCGCGGGGTGTGCTCTGTGTGCCTGGGTGACTCGGACGCGACTCTCGAGAAGG